>NZ_DASVSF010000060.1 GCF_036388275.1 Longimicrobium sp. | reverse complement strand
GGTATATAAACGCTTGTAGCGCGGCCTGGAACGGCTTGTCGCGAAGCAGGCCGACATCCTCGGCGAACATCGTGAACATGGCGCGCATCAAGAAACGCGCGACCCGCTCGCCATCCATCCCCCGACCCTCAAGTGACGCTGAGAGCTTCGCCAGTTGCTCCGCCACCTCGCGCGTGACGGCGCGGCCACGGACGGCGGGATTCAGCGACTCGGGGTTCTCCCACACGGTGCGGAGAAACTCAATGTTCCCGTCGTCACGCCAGAGCGTCCGCAGATCAATACGGCGCCCAGCATTGACTCCGCCATAGCTCCCGCCCCAGCGGTCGTACACCAGCAGCGTGCGCCCCACGTTCATCACCATCAGGTACGGCGGTGGGCCGTGCTTCACGTCGCCCGCGTAGCCCTTGGCCTGCCCGTACGCCGCACCGAGCACGCGGTCGGCACCGGCGCCCGCTTCGGTATGCTTGGCTTCGAGGATGAAGTGCCCCTGCCGGTAGAGGTCGACGAAGTTGGTGACGTCCTTGCCGGTCTTACGGTCCGTGGTGGTTACCGGGTACTCGAACTCGTATCCAGACCCGCGTGGCTGCGGGCGCGCCACGCCCAGGGCGGCGCAGAACTCGGTGACGTACGGCTGAAAATTGGCGCGCTCGGCGGCGGGAACGGCGTCCCACTTTTCGGCGAGGGCGCGGAGTGCGGGGCTCTGTGGATGCACGATGATGTACGTGGAGCGGACGGCGGGAAGGGGCGCGTGAGGGTTGCGCCGTTTCGTGAAACTTACGACGCGACCAGCGACCGCCACAACAAGCCGGCCGGGTGGCACAGCGGAGGAAGCGCGAGGCGTTCAGAGCCTGATGGGAGCCCCCATCCCGATCTTCAAACCAGTCGTATCAAAGGTGCTTCAGGAACTCGGCGCCGCCGACGCGCTGCCCACGAAGCACATCGAGCACGATCGTGCCCTCGCGCGGATGCTCCAGGACCACGTTCTCCTCGAACTCCCACGCCGAGCCCGGCTGGTTGGCATCCGCCGGATCGACGAAGTGGACGTACGCGCGGCTCTCCCACGCCGCACGCGTGCAGGCCGCGAGCGCGTCCGCGAGCCAGGGCATGTCCGGGTGCTGCTCGCGCGCCAGCGCCGCGAGCCAGGCGGGATCGTACGGCTTCCAGTCCATGCCGTGAGCGTGTGGCAGTCAGGAAATTCGGTGCGGGTTCAATCTGCAGCCGCGTTCAGTGGGCGCTCTCGAAGGGATCACGGAGCCTGAATGGAGCACCAGATCTCGATCACCCCCGACCCGGTCTGGGGGTCGAAGCGCTCGTCGTAGCGCTCGAACTCGGGGGTGTTGGCCATCCGGTAGCCGGACCGGGGCAGCCACTCGTGCCAGATGGCGTCCCAGGTGGTGTGCAGCGTGGACACGTGCCCCTGGTGCGTGAACACGGCGTAGCGCTGCGCGGGGATGCGCATCCGTCCGTACTCGGGCGCAAGCGCCTCCAGCGAGTCCACCTCCACGCCGGTCATGTACTCGAACCTCTGCTCGTCGGGCCAGGCGCCACACATCACGCCGTAGGTCGTGGCGCCCTGCTGACCGGGCACGGCGCCCATCTGCACGAACTCTTCCCATTGCGCCACCATGCTCTGCTGCGCCTCGCGATAGGAATGCATGCGGCGCAGACCGCCCAGCAGCATGGCGGGTCCGTCGGCGATCCGGTCCGGCTCGATCGGGTTCATGGGTTCTCGGGACATCGGGGATGCAGTCGGGAGCGGCCATCGCTGCTCCAGCTCATTCAGCGGCGGCAGAGGCTTGATGGCGCCGCCACTCGCGTGCACGACACGGGCGAGGATCTCGTCGGGCATTTCGCCGCGAGAGAGCCAGATGCAGCCCAGCGCCCACCTGAACCGCGAGTCTCGCTCCGCCTCAGTCTCGATCTCGTCGATCAGCGCCGTCGCGCGCTTGCTGACCAGGTCCTCCAGCGCGCCCGCTGCGTAGTTCCCAAGCTCTTCGTCCGGCGCGTTGCGCAGCAGCGTGAGCACCAGTTCCCAGGCCACGGCGGGGGGCCCATGCCGGATGCACTCATCCATCGCGTCGAAGGCTGCCGTGTCCGGATCCGCGGGATCCCGCGCCGTACCGTCATCGTCCCGAAGCAGGTCGCGATGGCGCATGTATCCCCGCACGACGGCTTCGTATCCGAGCAAACCAACACGCGTATCGATCATCCGTCGGCGGGAGTTCCTGGAAGCGGTTCCCCGCTGGGCCGCAGCAGGCTGCCGAGCCAGAGCGCAACCGCGCCGAGGCTCACGAGACACAGGAGGGGCCAGGTAACGAGAAGGTCCACGCGGATGTTCGCCCGTTCACGCGTCGCTTCGGCTTCCATGAGCGCGAACACGGTCCACGCGATGGTCGCGATCAGCATGGGCTTCGGCGAGCTCCGCGGGCGGTTCGGCCGCACGAGGCGAGCGACACCGTACAGCAGGAGGAACGCGAACGCGACTCCAAACGCGCGCCATGCGTGCCACACGAAAGGCTGAACGAGGTCGTAGAGCCAATCCATCGATTTCACCCGGCACGAATGGGTGGCTACGCCCAGATCCCGAGGGCGCGCCGCAGCAGAACCAGCTGGCCCACGTGGTACGCGTTGTGGTCGGCCACCAGCAGCAGCTCGCGCAGGATGGTTTGCCCGGTGCCGTGCGGGATCGCGGCGAACAGGTCCACGTCGGGGTCGGCCGCGAGCTGCTTCAGGGCGCTGCGATCGTCACGGAACGCCGACGCGGAATGATTCCACGCGTCCGGCGACGGCGGCGCGGCGGACGAGGGCCAGTAGTCGTCGGGCCACTTCGGCTCCACGTAGCCGGGATCGCGGCAGAAATCCAGGATGTCGCGCTGGGTGAATCGCAGGTGCTCCAGCAGCTCCCAGGCGGAGTGGGGCAGCCCGAGGGGACGAATGCCCTGGAACTCGGGCTCGATGCCCTGCACTGCGGCATCGAAGGTGGCGTGTGCATCCTGCCAGTCCAGCAGGCGAACCAGGTGGCTGCGGAGCGAATCGGTCGACATGCGCAAGCGTGGAAATTCGTGTGGAGCACGGCGGCGGCGCACCAGGGCCCGCCGCTCTCGCGAGCTTCACGTTACGCCCGCACAGCCGGCTTCTGCCAGACCAGCGAGTACCGCCAGAAGAGGTGGCGGCGCACCACGGCTCCCGGAACTAGGCGCTCTCCCAGCGCGCGGACGTCTGCCAGCGCTGGATACACGTCGTGCCGGGCGTGCTCGGACCAGGCGCGGCGCACGTCGGGAGGGTCCCGGAGCCGGCCATGGTGCCAGGCGCGGAGGACGAGATTGCACGGCCACGCCGCGGCACTCCAGGCGAAGTCCGCGGCGCTCCGCGGCTGATACAGGTCCAGCACGAGCAGCACGCCACCCGGCCGCAGCGCCGCGGACAGCTTCATCAGCGTGTCCGCCAGCGGCAGGTGATGCAGCGTCGCGATGCTGGCGATGCAGTCGAACGATTCCGGCGGCAGGTCGCACGACGCGACGTCCGCCTGCGTGAACTCGATGTGGGCCACGCCCGGCGAAAGTTCGCGAGCGCGGCGCACCATCTCGGGGGAAAGATCGATCGCCGTCACCCGGGCGAATTCCCGGGCGAGCAGGCGCGCGAACTCACCGGTTCCACAGCCGATCTCCAAGGCGCTCTCCCGCCTCGCCGGCAGGGAGCGCAGCAGGAGCGGATGATAGTGCCGGTTGTGGTCCCACCGCCCGTCGTCGAACGCGGAGAGGCGGTCGAAGTCGGAGGCGATGCGCATCGCCGGCGCCGCGTCGGCGCGCTCGGGCGTGCGGGTCAACCGCGGAACCCTTGCATGTCGATCATCCTATCGGAACGTGGGGGATGACCTGCGCCAGTCTCCGAAATCGAGTTTCTGGTTTTTCGGGAAGCCGCACAATACCTTTCAGGCAGAAAACTGCAGTCACACACCCCGCCTGCCCCCGCGAGAGAAAGGTCCATGCGCACGCCACATCATCTCCGTTCCCGCACAATCCCTCGGTTTGCTGCGCTCGGCGCGATCATTTTCAGCTTCCTCGTGTCGCCGCCCCCGTCCCTCGTCGCGCAGAACGGCCACGCGAACGGCCCACCCCCCGCGGATGCGCACGAGCTCACGCCCGATCCCGCCATCTACGGCCGGTGGGCGACGGTGATCCCGGAGGATGGCGGCGCGGCCATCCACCGCATCCTGGGCATGCAGACGGTGCACGGCGTTCTGCTGCCTTCGGGCAAGGTGCTGTGGGCCAGCGGCAGCAGCTGGCGCAACCACGCGCCCATCGAGCACTACCCCAACGTCCACAACCCGGCCCCCGGCACCGGCGTCTTC
Organism: Longimicrobium sp.; assembly: GCF_036388275.1. Taxonomy (NCBI): domain Bacteria; kingdom Pseudomonadati; phylum Gemmatimonadota; class Longimicrobiia; order Longimicrobiales; family Longimicrobiaceae; genus Longimicrobium; species Longimicrobium sp. The sequence continues at coordinate 245,484 of NZ_DASVSF010000060.1, read as the reverse complement.
AACCGGAACGGAAACCCATTCGCGATGGACAGCCTGGAGAACTACTACCAGCTCGTCAATAACGTCGCAGTCTACGATCCTGACCGGAACACCTTCTACCGCATCCCGCACCCGGTGCCCGTCGCCGACCCGGACAGCGTGGGCCAGTTTGCGCCGAGCGACCTGTTCTGCACCGGCCACCTGCACCTGCCCGACGGCAACGTCCTCTTTACCGGGGGCACGCAGTACTACTACCCGTACCGCACCGGCAACCGGTCGACGTACATCTTCGACTGGCGGAAGGAGCTCAGCATCGACTGGCAGTCCCTAGACTGGCGCCGGATGCCCGCGCCCCGGAACGATCCCTGGATCTTTTCCGGCTTCATGCCGCGCGGACGCTGGTACGCCAGCATCGTTCCGCTGCTCGACGGGCGGATGGCGGTGTTCAGCGGCTTCGTGGGGTTCGACCACGGCTATCCGACGATGTACGAGTTCGAGATCAACCACACCGTCGACTTTTTCAACCCGGCCCGGTTCAACCCGCGAGATCCCCAGGCCGCCTGGCGCTCCGTGGACGTGCGCGACACGCCGAACAGCCCCTTCGCCACGGAAATCAACCCGGCGTTCGTTCCCGACGACGGCGTGGTGTGCGACGAGCGGTGCATCCGCGCGAACCAGCGGGACGCCTTCAAGCTGTATCCCGAAAACTACCTGATGCCCGACGGCCGCCTGTACATGACGCGGGAGGGCGACTGGGTGAGCCTTCGCACGGAAAGCACCGCGTTCATGCGGCGCACCAAGAACACCTACTGGGCCACCATTGGCGGCACGGCCGAGCGCCCCAGGATTTCGTTCGAGCGCGGGCCCGAGCGTGCCGACACCGTCTCGTCGTACGGCACCACGTACCTTGACCCCAACACGGGCAACATCACGCTGCTGGGAGGCCAGCCCACGTCGCCGGGCACGCTGCTGCCCATGAACACCACGTCCACGGACGGCATCGCCCCCACGCACTTCGCCGGCGGGCGCGGCAGCCGCAAGCGCGAGGAGTTCCACGCGTCGCCCGACGACCCGCTCGGCGGCCGGTGGACCCTGGACGAAAACTTCCTGGGCGACACGCCGCAGGACGACCGCACCATGCACTACGCGATCATCCTTCCCACGCGCCAGGTGCTGGTGATCAACGGCGGCAACTACGATTTCTACGGCCCGGTGTTCTATCCGCTGCTCCTGACGCCCCGGTTCGACGGCGCCACGTTCACCGGGTACGAAAAGACGCGGATGAGCGAGGCCGTGGAGCCGCGGCTGTACCACAACAACGCGCTCCTGCTCCCCGACGGGCGCGTGCTGGTGTCCGGCGGCAACTCGGCACGTGCCACCGTGCGAAGCGGAGAGCAACCCGACGGGCTGCCCCAGAACGGGCAGCCCAAGCCGGACCTGAGCCTGGTGGACATCGACATGTACTTCTTCGGCGACGGGCCCATGGCCCGCGGCGAAAAGGGAATGAACACCGTCCCCACCGAAAACTGGGTGGCCGAGGTCTTCAGCCCGCCGTACCTGTTCATCGACCCGGACCGGCGCGCGTCGATCACCTCCATCCGCCCCGTCACCCCGCCCCGGGGCTACCGGCCGGAGGCGGTGATCGGCGGCAAGACGTTCAACCTGTTTCGCAGCAACCAGGAATACCGGGTGCAGCTGGCCGGGCTTCCCGCGCAGTGCTCCGCGGGGCAGCAGGCGAAGCTGGTGCTGATCAAGCTGCCGTCGGCCACGCACGGGTGGCAGAACGGGCAGCAGTTCCAGGACCTGCCGTTCCGGACGACCTCCGCCAACGAGATCGTGTTCCGCACGCCCAACGCGCGCCAGGCCAACCTGCCGCCCGCGTTCTACATGCTCTTCTACGTGGACTGCCACGGAAAGCCGGCCGTCGCGCGCATGGTGCGCTTCGACGACCAGGCGACCGCGCCCTGATCCACGCGTTCGCACCGAGGGCGCGCGCTGGCCACATCCGCCAGCGAGCGCCTTTGCATTGGATCGGAGATCGCCTGGCGGAGCGGCGTGTGCTATGCTTGACGTGCAGCGCGCGCGACCGCAAGGGAGCGAAAGCTGACACCGGACGGCAGCGACCGTTCTTGAGAATTCGATCCACTCACCGCCCGCGCGAGTTGGGCAGCGGAGGGAACCACGATGAACCGTGCCGCGCGAACCACCCTGCTGTCGGCGGCGATGCTTCTGCTCGGCGGATGCACGTACTGGAAGCCGCCGACGCCCGCGCCCCGGTACGCCCTCTCGGAGACGCAGAGCAACGTCCGGATCACCCTGCGCGACAGCACCCGCGTGCAGATGTCGCGAGCCGTGCTCTTCCGCGACTCCGTGAGCGGCACGGTGAACGGCCGGCGGACGGCGGTGGCGGTTTCCGACATCGCCTACGTTCAGTACCGCCGGCCGGAGCGCGTGCAGACGCAGGGGATCACCGGCGTGCTCGTGATCGCCGGCCTTTCCCTGGCGACGTTACTAGCCATCGACTTCCTTTACCCGGACGAGTGATGCGCCACCCCCTCCCGATCTCCGCCAGCGCGATCACATGGCTGATGGTGGGCGCCTGCGCCCCGGCCGTGCAGCGCCCGGTCGCCGAGCAGATCCTGATGTACCGCGGGCGCGACGTAGAAGCGGTGATGGCGGATGGGCGGCGCGTGCGCCTGGCCAACCCGCAGGTGACCGCGGACAGCGTCTACGGCGCCTGGACCGCCGACTCCGGAGGGCAGCCGATCCGGGTGGCCGTGGCGCTTGCCGAGGTCCGCAGCATCCGCGTCGTTTCTCCATCCGCGGTGCAGCGCGAGATGGGGGGCAATGGCGTTCAGGAGGCCGCGCTGGTCGTGCTGGCGGGGCTCGCCCTCCTCGCGCTGCTGACCGTGGGCGCGGCCATTTTCTAAGTTCAGCGGCACACCGCGGCCGACACCGGCGGATTCGGCCTCACCGCCTGCCGCCGGCCAGAAAGTCCAGGATCAGCCGGTTGAAGTCGTCCGGGCGTTCCAGGTTCACCAGCTCGCCGACCCCGGGAACCACCACCCGCCGAACGCCGGGCACCTCCTGCTCCACGACGGTTTCGTGGCGCAGCCCGGGGGTGGAGTCGGCGCCGCCGGCGATCAGGAGGATCGGCATCCGCAGCGCGCGCAGCCGCTCGCGCCCCTCCGGCGAGGCGAGGTCCGGGGAGCCCGGCGGTCGCGGCACGTTGGGGGGCGGCGCTCCCAGCGACGCCAGCACCAGGCGGTCCACCCGATCCGGATGCTGGAGCGCAAAGTTGATCGCGACCCCGCTCCCCATCCCCAGCCCCACCAGGCTGGCCCTCTGCACCCCGAGCGCCTCCAGCACGCGGAGCAGATCCGCCTGCGGCGAGAAGGGGCCGTTCGGGCGGCTGGACCGGCCGAATCCACGCAGGTCGTAGCGGATCACCCGATGGCGGCGGGCGAGCGCCTGCACCTGGCCATCCCACATCGTGTGGTCGTACTGGGCGCCCGCATGCAGCAGCACCACCGGCGCGCCCTGGCCGCGCGCCTCGTAGAACAGCTCCCCTCCCTGCACCGCAGCCCGCCCCGTATCCACCGCCGCCGACGCGCCGCCGCCCGCCCCCGCACCTCCGGGAGCGGCGCACGCGGCGGCCAACACGAGCAGACACGCCATCAATCCCTGTCGCATCGATCCCTCCGTGGTCGCAAGATTCCTGGTGTTCGGGCGAGCAGGTGTCAGCGGCAGACCGGCGCGGGGGCTACGTCTTCGCCGCGCGCGATGCGACTCACGTCCAGGTACTGCACCTTCGCGGGCTCCGTCGGCGCGAGGGTGATGGAGACGCGCAGGTCGGCGTCGCGGCACCGCATCCGCCAGCTTCCCCGCAGCGCGTTCTCGGCCAGGAGCGTCCCCTCGTTCCGGCACTCACCCCCAACCTCGCGGACCAGGCGGTCCATCTCCACGCGCCGGCGGTCCCTGGGCTCGTCCAGGTACAGGTTCATCGCCGCCAGGCTGTCGGCCAGGGGCTCGCTCCAGCGCGTGACCAGGCGCGTCACCTGCTCCTGGCGCTGCAGAAGCACCGGCGCGGGCTGGGGCACGCGCGGCTCCAGCCCGCCCGTCCGCGCGAGCATCGCAAAGGCCTGGTCCGTCGCCCCGCCCCACCCGGTGTAGGTGAGGTTGCCCATGGCCACGATCCCCACGCCGTGCTCCGGAAGCCAGCGCATCAGCGAGCCGAAGCCCGGAAGCCCGCCGCTGTGCGACACCAGGGTGCGGAACAGGCACGTCTGCCGGATGCCCAGCCCGTAGCCGTAGCCGCCCGCGTTCAGCACGGTGGTCCCCGCCGCCGTGTCGCGCACGACGGAGGCGCCGTTGTAGCGGCCGACCTGCTGCATCTCGCGGAGCGATGCGCGGCGCACGGGGCCTGGCTCGTCGTCGTCGCGCGGCGGCCACGCGTCCAGCATCATCCCCACCCAGCGCGACAGGTCGCTGACGGAGGTGAGCATGCCGCCCATGGGCCCGAACGCGCCGTCCGGCAGCTGCGGCTCCTCGATCCACTCGCCGTCGCGCAGCCGGTAGCCGTGCGCCAGCCGGTTCGGCGGCACCGCCGAGGCCTCCAGCGTGGTGGAGTTCATCCCCAGCGGCCGCAGAACGCGCTCCACCAGGTATCGCGGGTACGGCATCCCCGAAACCTTCGCGACGATGCGGCCCAGGATGGCGTACCCGAAGTTGGAGTACTCGTAGCTGGTGCCGGGCGCGGTGGAGAACGGAATGCCGCCCCGCATCATCGCCGACATCTCGTCGGTCGTGGCCGCCAGCTGCTGGTCGCCCCAGGGGTTGTCCTCAGGAAACCCGGCGGAGTGCGTCAGCAGGTGGCGGATGGTGATCTTGGGCGCGTCGCGGGTGGGGTAGCGCAGCGAGGCGAGCTCCGGCACGTAGCGCTCCGCCGGGTCGTCCAGCGACAGCCGTCCCTCGTCGCGCAGCTGCAGGATCGCCGCGGCCGCGAAGCTCTTGCTCATCGAGGCGATGCGGAACACCGTCGACGTGTCCACCGGCGAGCGCGACGACAGCTCTCGAAAGCCGGCGGTGCCCACGTGCGCCAGCCGTCCATCCACCACGATGCCGTACGCGATGCCGGGCACCCGCGACCGCGCGGCGAACTCGCGCATCATGCTGTCGATGGCGGGGAACGCCGCGCTGAGCTGCTGCAGACGACGCGGGTTGGTGAACGCGGCGGGCGGAGCCGCGCTGCTGGTGGAGGGCTGCGCGTCGATCGCGGACGGTGCCAGGGCGAGCGATGCGCAGAGCGCGAGGAGAATGGAACGCGTGGTCATCGGGTCCTCCGGGAGGCCGCCGCGGCGGGTTTCGGTTGCGAACTCCACCACTATGCACCACGATAGGTGCGTGCACCAGCGGTCCCATCCACACCGATCAGCCGTTATTGCTCGGCCGGGAACTGCGGTGCCCGGATCTCGTCATCGCATGCGAACAGAGAGAACAAACGCTGAAGCTTTCCGGCCAAACCGCGTCAAGAACGGGCTAACCGGGACATGCGGGAGAGTGCTTTTGATACCGCTGGCGTGAACTGGGCAGATAGCAAAACGCCCGCGCTTCAAGTAGCTGAAGCACGGGCACAGGAACAACGGAGGTGTAACTTTAGGGTGCCGCGCGCGCGACTGCGGTGAGGCGGTGGGAGCCGATCGGAAACTCTATGGCGTTATGCCCCGGCCAGTTGGGTACTTCCGGGAAATCTACGATTTCACCGATCTGCACGAACTCGGTCGAGACCACCACGTGGTCGCCGACTTTGAGGTTGAATGCGTCTGTCTGCGCCTTGAGCGCGGACGTGTTCACGGATACAACGCGGTTCACGTTGTGGGGATCGCTAGCGTAGCGGACCCGGTCAACGATGAGGTTCTCCCCTTCGCTCTCGATGCGGCGGACGATCACTTCTTCTGCCACAAGGCCCACTTTCTCAGGCATCGGGCCGCGGTATCCGCCAGTGATCTCGGCGAGGTCACATCCGGAGATCGCGACGGCCAGCACGCCCACCAGGAACGCCGCGCGCCTTCCAATCGATTGATATCTCATCGTCCTGCTTAGGCTTGAAGTAGATGTAGCGAGCATCCGGCACCGACGCTTCACGTTGCCAGGCCTGCTCGGTCGTAGGGCCGGTTTTCCACTCGGGGATATACACTCCGTTTCCGGCCGGGTAGTTGATGTAGTCGCGGACGCGCGTCCCACTCTTTCCAGTCCCAGCGATCATGGAACCATGATTCCGAACTGCTCATAGCGATGCGTTCGGCCGATGTCGTTGTTGTGCAGATCCATCACGTGCGCGGCGCCGAAGCTGTCGCTCTCGTGATCATCCGTCACCGCCGTGGTTACCGTTTTTCCAAGGTACCGCCTGAGCATGACGCTCAAGTAGATGTGCCGGAAAGCGTCAGCCTGATCATCGTTCCCGGTGAACGACGGGAAGAACTCCGCTTGTTATAGCCACCGCACGGCGCACCGCCTGCTTGGCCCAGGGCTCATGAACGATGGATCGCACAAGAGTTCGTACGACGATGTAAAACAATAGTGCCTGCCTGTGAGGAGTGCAACTATTGTCCCAACTGGAACGGCGCAATGCCTCCCATCCCCGGCTGCGGTTCCGAGGACGTCCGCGGAGCGTCAGCCATTGCTGGCGGGTTCAATGTACGCCCAGGTGTGCGGTAGTGCGCCAGGCTGTGCTCGGGGCTCCACTTGGGGTACTTGTTGGGGATGATCCTCTCCAGCCGGAAGCCGGCCTTCTCCAGCACGCGCCGTGACGCCCCGTTCTCCCGCAGTGGATAGGCGTTCACCTCCGGCAGGCCCAGCTACCCGAAGGCGAAATCCACCGCCATGGCGCACGCCGTGGCGGCGTAGCCGCGGCCCCAGTACAGAGCACCCCCACCGAGTAGCCCAGTTCCGCCGACCCGCCGGGCCCCTGCACGTCCGCCAGCCCTACCACGCCCGCGACCTCGCCGTCATCCGCGCGCGCGGCGAACAAGTGTTCCTGCCCGGCCACGCGCGTGGGCAGCAGGCCCGCGATCCACCCCGCCGCGCCGCCGTCGGGGTGCAGCTCGGGAAGGGTGGTCGTGGCCGTCACCAGCGGATCGCGGGCCAGCCGCTGGATGGCGTCGGCGTGACGCTACATCTCGCCCTGGCGCAGATCGATGCGCGTCTCAGGCCGGTTCGCGCGGGTTTCCGAGAACGGAACGGTGGCCTGGCGGCTGGCGAATGGCCCGCCGCCGGGGCCTGCCTGGGCTTTGCAAACGAACTGGAACGCTTCTCCCTGCCCTCCGCGAGACAGGAACGGAGCCTCCAACTCGACGCGGTAGTTGGCCTGTGCGTCCACGCGGGCGCTATTGCCGAACGAGGGCTCCGGGTGGCCGGCGCTGAAGCACATCACGCTCACCCGGCCGTTGTAGTTGGGGCCGGTGCGCACCTGCACTTGCCCCGTCACCGTGGCGTAGCCGTCCGGCTCCTCAGGGGCACCGAAGGGGCAGGCGTTCAGGATGAGGCCCAGGGCGGAAAGGCCGGCCATGCGGATCATGGGATTACGCTCTCGGAGGGCAATGGGTTTGGATGGGGCTGCGCAGGCCGTCGACGCGCGAACGCCCTGATCCCGGACGCGGGCGTCAGGGCTCGGCGGCCGGTTCGATGTCCACCAGCGTCCATCGCCCGTTCTCGTCGAACTCGAAGCCGATCCGGGCGCGTCCGCACGTTGCCTCGTGCGGCCCGTATTCGTCGCTGCCCTCCGCCTTTTGCGTGAGGGGGCCCAGGAACGCCTCGATCCTGGCGCGGGGCGTATCGGCGGTCATTTCCCAGAGCGTTCCGTCCGCGAACCGGAAGCTGAGCCTGGACGGCTGAAAGTCCGGGTACCTGCCCAGCTCCGTGTCGCCGAGATACGCCTGGAAGTAGCAGGTAAACAAGTTGATCCGGCCATGCTTGTCGGGCCACACCTCCAGCCCCAGGGGAGCGAAGTCCCACTGGAATATGCGCTGGGGCCGGGGATTTCCCGGCCGGCCAAGGGCGCGCAGCGCGGACATCGGCGCACCGAGCGGAATGCCGTTCAGCTCGCCCCGGCCGATGTCGAACAGCAGCGCGGCCGGCTGGCAGTCGGGCCAGTCCTCGGTGGGGTCCTTCCGGCGAAAAAGATCGAGCAGGGACATTCTCGCAGGTCCGTGAGGATGGGGCAGACCAGGCCGGGAAACGTTCAGCGCCGTCAGGACCAGTCCGCCCGCGTGATGCGGTAGTGCGCCAGGCTTCGTTCGGGGGCCCACTTGGGATACTTGTTGGGGATGATCCCCTCCAAGCGGAAGCCGGCCTTCTCCAGCACGCGCCGCGACGCCCCGTTCTCCCGCAACGGATAGGCGTGCACTTCGGCCAGCTTCAGCCATCCGAAGGCGAAGTCCACCGCCATGACGCACGCGGCGGTGGCGTAGCCGCGGCCCCAGTGCGGCACCCCCACCCAGTAACCCAGCTCCGAGGACCCACCGGGGCCTTCCACATCGGCCAGGCCCACCACGCCCGCGATCTCGCCGTCCTCCACGCGCATGGCGAACACGTGTTCCTGCCCAGCCTCGCGCCTGGGCAGCAGGTCCGCGATCCACCATGCCGCGCCGCCCTCCGGGTACGGCTCGGGAAGATTGGTCGTGGCCGTCACGAGGGGATCGCGGGCCAGCCGCTGGACGGCATCGGCGTGGTCGGGGCGGATGGGCTCGAGGCGCATGGGGATGGCTGCGTGCGGCAGGGCTGCGGGCGGGGCGATGGAGGCGGGCCGTCGCGGAAGCCGAACGACGGCGGGTTAGGGATGGATTAGCGGGGCCGCTGGCGGGGTTCGGAGGGGCAACCCTGGCCGGGTGCGCCGGGCTCGTACTGGTCGGTCCCGGCAAACAGCCGGGCGCCGATACGAAAACTACAACGCCCAGCCGGATATCGCGACCATGAAGACGCTGCTTCTTGCCGCCCTGCTCAGCACCGCCGCCGCGTCCCCCCGCCCCGACGACGTGCCCGTCACGCCGCCCGACTTCACCGGCGCGTGGACGCTGGACGAGGCCCAGAGCACCGGGCTGCCGCCGTACTACGCCGAGATCCGCAGCCACCGCTTGGCCATCACGCAGAGCGATTCGCAGCTCCACGTGGGCGTGGAGATCGAGAACGCGGAGCCCGAGCCCCTGAAGATGGAGTTCCTGTACTCGCTCTCCGGCGTGGAAACCGCCACCCAGACGCCCATCCGCACGCCGAACGGAAACATGGTCGTGCCCACGCGCCTCAAGGCCACGCGCGAGGACGACGGGCGCATTCACATCACCATCACCCGCGAGATCCGGATGGGCGAGCGTACGGCGACGGGGGTGGTCGATGAGGTTTGGGAGATGCGCGCGGACGGTGCGCTCGTCGTGCACCGCGTGGACCAGATGCCGAACGGCCGGGAAATGCGCGCCGACATGGTGTTCGTCAGGAGCTAGCCCAGCAGGCCGGGGTTCAGCCGCCAGACGGAGAACGTGAGCGCCGTGGCGAAGCCCACCCACAGCAGGTACGGAAGCAGGAGCATTCCAGCCAGCGGCCGAATGCGCCAGAACGCCACCAGGGTGAGCGCGACGAGCACCCACAGCAGCACGACTTCTCCAAGGGCCAGCGCGCCCAGGCGCCAGGCGAAGAAGAGCCAGCTCCACAGCGCGTTCGCCGCGAGCTGAACCACCCACAACGAGAGCGCGGTCCGTGCACCCGCACGGCCGCGCTCCCGCCACACCAGCCACGCGGCGATCGCCATCATCAGGTACAGCACCGTCCACACGGGCCCGAACAGCCACCCGGGCGGCGCCCACGCGGGGCGCACCAGCCGCGCGTAGAAGGCGGCGGCGTTCACGCTCGCCCGGCCCCCGATCGCTGCCGCCGCGAAGGCCACCAGCAGCCAGCCGCCAAGCCCCATCCATTCACGCCGAGTGGAACTCGCCATCCCGTCCGATCCCCCTGAGCCAGGCGCCGCCGACTACTCGGGGCCGGTGCGGTCGAATCCGCTGTAGTCGAAGGTGAAGGTGGAGCTCGCCCCGAGCGCGGCCACCCGCCCCACCCCCTCTGCACGAGCGGAGCCGCCGCCGCTCGCCGGCAGCCGCAGGGTGCTCCCGGCGACGTTGCGGTCCTCGTACACCACGTAGGTCGAGCCGAACGGGCGATCGCCGCGCAGGTACTCGAAGTCCAGCCGCCGGATCAGGTAGCTCTGCGCGTCGACCGTGATCACGCCGCGGATCCCGACGCCCTCGCGCCGCGGCCGCACCGGGCGAAAGCGCAGCACGTACGCGCCCTCCACCTCGTCGAACGAGGGCTCCAGGCAGTGGTCGCGCAGGAACTCATCGTCCAGCAGGTCCGTTTCCAGGGGCAAGGTCAGGTAGCCGCCGTCCATGTATCCGTGCGCCCGCAGGCGCGCCCGGCGCCGCTGCTCGCGGAGGAGGACGGAATCCGGCTTGTTGACGAACGTGTCCACCTTCATCGTGCGGGTGGTGCCCCGGATGCGCCACCGCGCACGGATGTCCTGCCGCATGACGCGCGTGTAGCGGTACTGCAGGTTGAAGGCGCGCCGGGTTTCCACGCCCTTCTTCGCCTCGTTCCAGAGCGCGGCCAGGTCCGGGTCGCTCGCCAGCTGGTCCGCCGTCAGGCACCGTCCTCCCTGCACCGTCACCGCCTCCAGCAGAACGGGCCGGGCGCTGCCGCGGAGCTCGTGGAACAGCGTTTCCCCGGGGCGCACGCGCAGCACGGGCGACTGCGTCCGCTCGAAGCCGATCTGCTCCACCTGCAGGCGATACTCCCCGGCGGGCACGCCCTCGAAGCGAAAGCGGCCTTGCGCGTCGGTCACCACGCCGCGCGCGGTTCCCTGTCCCGCGGGAAGCAGGCGCACCAGCAGCAGCGGCAGCGGCGCGCCGTCCGCCGCGTCACGGGCGACCCCTTCGGCCGCGCCGGGTGCGTCCTGGGCCGCCACGGAAGGGGCGGAGGAAGCGAAGAGAAGAAGCGCGGCGGCGGCCGCGAAACGGCGAAAGAACGCGAGGCAGAACACGGGACTCCGATCGGATCAGGGAAAAAGAGACGAGTGGAAGCGGATCAGGGCCGGGCGCCTGGGAACACCTGCCCCAGCCGGGCGGCGAACGAGGTGAGCGTGGCCCCGCTGACGTTGGTGGTCACGGCGATCACCATCCGCTGCTCCGGGAACAGCATGAACGAAGTCGATCCGCCGATGGAGCTGCCGCCGTGGCCAACGATGGGCACGGCGGGCGACTGGGGATCCAGACGCCCCTCGCGGACGAACCAGCCCAGGCCGTACCCGGTGGACTCGCCCGATTCCAGGCGAAGCGCCGTCCACAGCAGCTGCCGCGTCGCCGGCGCCAGCAGCTGGTCGTTCATCATCCCGAAGCCAAAGCGCACCAGGTCCGACGGCGTGGAGATGAAGCCGCCGGCCGCCAGCACGCAGCTGTCGTCGTCGTGGGGCGCGGGCACCAGCCCGGAGGAACGGACGTACAGGGCCGCCCGCTCGGGATGCGGCGCGCCCGACGGCTCCGGGATCGTGCGGTCCATCCCCAGGGGCGCGAACACCTCGCGGCGCATGAAGCCGGCGTATGGCTCCCCGGCGGCGGCCTGCATGGCGGCGCTCACCAGTGTATAGCCGAAGCTGGAGTAGCTGTACCGCGTGCCGGGGCGGGCCAGCAGCGAGTCGGCTGCGAAGGCGGCGATCCCCTCGCGGACGTCGTTGCAATGCCGGTCGCCCAGGACCTCGGCCTCGGTGCCGTAGTGGCGGATGCCGCCCAGGTGGCCCATCAGCTGGCGCGTGGTGACGGGCCAGGGCTTTTCGGGAAATTCGGGGACGTACGACTGCACCGGCGCGTCCAGGTCCAGCCGCCCGCGCTGCACCAACAGGCCCACGCCGGCGGAGGTCATCGCCTTGCCGACGCTGCCCATGCGAAAGCGGGTGAGCGGCGTCACGGGCTTCCGCACTTCCACGTCGGCCCAGCCGAATCCCTCGGCCCAAACGATCTGCCCGTCGATGCCTACGGCGATGGACAATCCGGGCAGCGTGTCGCGGTCCACGAGCGCGCGGGCCAGCGTACGCGCCCGCTCGATGGCGCCCTGGTGCGCGGGCGAGTCTACTGCCTGCGCGGCGGCCGGCTCGCGGGGGAGGAAGATGGCGGTGAAGGCGATCCCCACAGCGGCCAGCGGCTTGAATACGAAACTCATGAGGTCCTGCTCGGGTTGGGCTCAGCGGATTCGGACGGATGACGCGGGAGTGCGTCAGGAGGCAGGGCTGGCGCTGCCGGTCATGCGGCCGGACGACGGGCCGTACGTCCAGTCGCCCGTGAAGCTTGCGCCGGTGAAGTTCATGGTCAGCACGGCGTCGCCCATGCGGCCGTGGGCGGTGACGCGAATGCTGCTGCCCTGCACATCTACCGACCGCACCGAAAGCTCGCCGGTCAGCGGCGTGGCGACGGTGCCGGTGTAGGCGCCGCTTTCCGCGCGGGCGATGTGGATGATGCCGTCGAAGTCGCGTCCCTGGACGTTCGAGCGAAAGTTGAACGTGCCGACGGGGTTTGGAGTGGAGGACGCAACCACCTCGGGACCGGCGGCGGGGGCGGAGGCCGGCGCGGTGGCGCAGGCGGTGGTGACGAGCGCGGCGACGAGGGCGGCGGCGCGGAAGAAATGGATGCTCATCGGCAAGTCTCGGTCGGATGCTGCGGCTGGTGATGAGAGCGGTGCCTTCAGCCGGTGGGCGTGCCGCTTCGATGGCTCAAGTTTATCCGCTTTCACGCCTTGCCTGTACATCGATGCTGCCGGTGGTGACAATCGGCGAACGGATGGTGCAATCCGGCTGTCGAACGGGCACGGCGGACGGGCGAAACGGGCGTTCGAGTGCCCAAGATCAGGCCCGGAACCCGGCCCCGAGCCGCCGCTGCCCTTACGGAATGCGATCCCCGGTGTGATCTTCGGATTCGGCGGCGGGCCCGCGAGCGACACCTGCCGGAGCGCGGTTCAGGTCTCCCCCTCCCCTGCGAAGCGGGGGACGGGGGCCGGGGGGAGGGGGCTCCCGCGGCATGCGAGGCACCCTCTCGAACCCCGATCGACGTTCTCCCCTCTCCCGCGCCGTTCGCGGGGGAGGGGCCGGGGGTGGGGCCACCCGCGGCGTGCGCCAGAGCCCGTCGAACCGCATCGAAGTTCCTCCCCGCCACTCGCCTCTCCACCTCACCCGTCTCCCGATGCCCAGCGGTTCCGTGCCCGCATCCCCACGCCAAATGCCGTCTCCCGAACACGCGCAACGCCCCCCATCCAGAGGGCGCGGCCCGCGCCTCGGCACGTTCGAGCGGGTGCAGCTCCTTGTCCTGCTCTGGATCCTCCTTTCCGAGACATTCCGCGGCGGCATCGGCGTAACGCTGCTCCCCGAAATCCCGCAGACCGGGCCGTCCACGCCCGTGAACACCGGCGTGTGGCTCCTGCGGATCGCGAGCGCCACCGCGTATCCGCTGGTCGCCATCGTGGCCACCCGCCGGTTTCCGCTCTGGCACCGAACGACGCGGCACGCCGTCTACTTCCTGGGCGTGCTCGCCACGTTGCACGCGATGGTGTTTCTCGCCGCTCACGTGGTGAACGGCACGTTCGGCTGGCTATTCTACCTGCACAGGACCTTCGAGTTCGTCGTGTTCACCGTGTTTGCGCACGGGATGCTGTACGGCGAGCGATACCACGAAAAGGAGCGCGAGGAGCTTCGGCTTCGCGCGGAGATGGCGGGGAGCACGGCCGATCGTATGCGTGCCCAGGTGCGCGCGCTCAAGATGGAATGGAGCCCTCGATTCCTGACGGGAACGCTCGCAAGCATCGGAGAGCTGCTTGGGCGCGACGTGGCCGCGGCCAAGCGCCTGCTGATCGCGCTGAGCTCGGTGCTCAGGCGCACCCTGGCCCACGCGCGCACCGAGACCGTGCGGCTGGAGCAGGAGGTGGAGTTCGTGCGCGAGGTGCTGCGCGTGGAGGCCCTGCGGCGCCCCGGTGTGGACGTGGAATGGGCGATGGACGAGGCCGCGCTGGAGATGCCGGTGCCGCACATGTCCCTGCTGACGATGGTCTACCAGGCCCTGCCGGACGGCGAGGCTGAGAGTCCGGTTCGCATCCGGATCTCCGCCGAGCCGGACTCCGACGGCGTCCGCATGTGCGTGGATGTGCACGGCATCGCGCCGGACCCGGCCGCGCTCGAGGAGCGGCGGGGAGCGGGAGACGGCGCCGGGCATGGTATCCAGCGGATTCCTCTCGTGCGGCTGGAGCTGAGCTGCCCGTCCACGCCGGCGCCGGTCGTCGCGCCGGAAGCGCCGGGCCCCCCGGCGGGCCGACCGGAGGCCGATGCGCCCGCGCCTCCGGTGGAGGACGGGACACCCATCGGCAGGAGCCTGGAATTGGGCACGTACGCGGCGTTCGCGCTCTTCTACACGCTGCTGACGCTGTACACCGCCAACCTGCGCGTCGGCGCGGGACGCGTGGTGCTGTCCGTGCCCGCCTGGGTGTACGTCGCCGGGATGGGGGCGTACGCGGCGGTCTGGTGGGCTTCCATGGCCGCGGCCGCCCGCTTCCTGTCCACCCGCTATCCCGTGCGGCACGGCAACTGGCCACGACGCATCGTTCTCCACTTGCTCGGCGCCGTCATGATGGCCCTGCTGAACGGCCTGCTCTACTATCCGTTCCAGCGGTTCGTCATCGAAGGGGGCGAGGTGGTGATCGGCTTCCTTTCCGACTGGGACTGGGGCGACCTGGCCGTGTACCCGCCGCTGGCGGGAATTGCGCACGGCTTCATCTACGCGCGGGAATACCACGCAAAGCGAATCTCGGAACTGCGCCTGCGCTCGCTCCTGTCCGAGAGCGAGATGGCCCGGACCGAGGCGGAGCTTCAGGCGCTGAAAGCCGAGCTCAATCCGCATTTTCTCTTCAACGCGCTGAACACCGTATCGTCGCTGATGCACACCCGCGTGGACGAAGCCAGGCGCGTGGTCGCCCACCTGTCCGCGCTCCTGCAGCGCGTGCTGGAAAGCGGCGGGCTGCAGGAGGTGGCGCTGGAGGAAGAGGTGGAGTTCGTGCGGCTGTACCTGGAAATCGAGCAGGCACGCTTCGGCGAGGCGCTGCGCATCACGTACGACCTGCATCCCGGCACCCTGCGCGCCCGAGTGCCTCACCTGCTGATCCAGCCGCTGGTGGAAAACGCGGTGAAGCACGGCCTGCGGCCCCGCGGCGGCACCGGCCAGGTGCTCGTCTCTGCCCGGCGGGCCGGCGGCTCCCTGGAAGTGACGGTGGCGGACGACGGCGTCGGCCCGGCGCACGCCACGCCGGAAGATGGCACCGGCACCGGCCTGGCGAACGTGCGGGACCGGCTGCGGCAGATGTACGGCGCGGAGCACGCCTTCGAGCTGGTGCCCACGCCCGGCGGCGGAGCCACGGCCCGCGTCCTCATCCCGTTCTCCGTCGAACCTCACAACCGCCCGGACGAGTCCACCCGGGCACTGGAGGCGGTGTGAGCGACAGGATCCGCGTGCTGATCGTGGACGACGAGCCCCCCGCCCGGGCAGAAGTCCGGCGCCTGCTGGAAACGCAGCCCGACGTGGAGATCGTGGGCGAGTGCGCCAGCGGGGCGCAGGCCATCGCGCGCATCCAGGCCGACAAGCCGGACATGGTGTTCCTGGACATCCAGATGCCCGAGGTCACCGGCTTCGGCGTGCTGCAGGCCATCGGCCCCCAGGCGATGCCGCTGGTGGTGTTCATCACCGCGTACGAGGAGCATGCCCTGCGGGCGTTCGAGGCCCATGCGCTGGACTACCTGCTGAAGCCCTACGAGGAAGAGCGGCTGTTCGCGGCGCTGGACCGCGCCCGTACACGGCTGCGCGCCGCCGGCCAGAAGGACGACGGGCGGCTGCAGGCGCTCCAGGAGTATCTCGCGGAAACCAGGGGAGGAACCTACCCGGAGGTCTTCGCCATTCGCGTGGGAGAGCGCTACCAGGTGGTGCGCGTGGCCGACATCCGGTGGATCGAGGCGGAGGGCAGCTACGTGCGGCTGCACCTGGTGGAGGGCGACCGCCTGATGCGGCAGTCCATCGGCGACCTGGAAGAGATGCTGCTGGACCCGGCGAAGTTCATCCGCATCCACCGGTCGGCCATCGTAAGCCTTGCGCGGATCGTGGCGGTGGAGCCGCTGTCGAGGGCGGAGTACACCGTCATCCTGGACAACGGAGACCGCGTGACGTGCAGCCGCGGCTACCGCAACCAGCTGCGGGAGAAGGTCTTCTTCTCCGGCTGACCGGCTGGCACTTCGCCGAAGAGCCAGGAATGAAGCCCTGTCTGGTCGGCGCGGCTGCCGTGCCTACGTGACTGGAGTGGTGAGAATCCAGCAGGGCCTCTGCGACGAGCCGCGCTACCGCCGGCGCGAGGTCCGACGCTCGGTGATGATGGTGCCGACGATCTGCGCCGCGGGGATGACGATCAGGATCTCCGGGCCGCCAAAGGCGTCCTGCCCCAGGTACAAGGTCGCCGCCAGGAGGCCGACCGAGGTCAGGGCGTCCAGGGCGTACGAGCCCTTGCCGCCGTTCACCACGTGCACCCCGAGCGCCAGCCCGGCCGCCTCGCCCAGCAGCGCCCCGAATACCAGCCCCGAGCCGAAGCAGAAGTCGCGGCAGCCCGGGTCCGGGCGGCCGTCCAGGAGCGCGCCGGCCAGCATTCCCGTGAACAGGCCCGCCCCGGCGCCCACCACGCCGCCAGCGGCCAGCCACGCGCCGGAAACCCGGCCCTCCCGCGCCTGGTCCGCCGAGACCCGGATCCCGACTTCGCGCGCCGAAGCGGCCAGCGAGGGCAGGTCGGCCGGTTGGATCCGCGTAACGATGAGGGCTGAATCACGGAGCTGCGCCTGAGCCGAAGCAGGGCCCGTCAGCGCGAAAGCCGTGAGGAAGATGGCGAACGTCAGGCGCATCGTAGCTCGAATCGAGGGTGGGCGCACACCAGGGACTGCGTCCCGGCGTCGAGCTCCGGATCAGCGCGGCAGCATGCTTCCCAGCGCCTCGGCGGCGCGGCTCAGTTCCAGCGCGTAGTCCGGCCACCAGGCGCCGGCCCGCGGGCCGCCGTTGCAGTTGCCGTCGGACTGGCCGGGCATCTTCACCCACAGAAACGCGTCGGCCAGGGGGTGGCCGGTGTTGGTGGTGGGCGCGCGGCCCAGCGCCTGGTTGCGCGCGTTGCACCACTCGGGCACCACGGGCGTGCCGCGGCCGTTGCGGCTGGTGTCGATGATGAAGTGCTTGCCGCCCACAAGCCGGCTCAGCCGCTCGCCGTACGTCAGGTTCACCTGCACGTTGTGGAAGTTGGAAACGTTCAGCGCGAACCCCTGCGCCCGGTCGATGCCCGCGCCCCGCAGCAGCGCGGCCATGTCGCCGGGCTGCCGCCAGTTGGCGTTGCCCGCGTCGATGTACACGGCCGCGCCGCCGGCCGTCATCGTCTGCACCGCCTCGCGCATCAGCGCCATGCGCTCGTCCTTCAACCGCACGGGCAGGCAGTCCATCGAGGGGAGCGCATCCGGCTCCAGGATCACCACCGCGCGCCGGCCGCGCAGCCCCCGCGCAAAGTCCTGGGCCCAGCGGCGATAGCCGTCGCCGCTGCGCGCGCCGCCCCTGGAGTGCAGCCCGCAGTCGCGGTTGGGGATGTTGTACGCCACCAGCACCGGCAGCGCCCCGGCCGCGCTGATCTGCGTGACCAGGCGGTCCACCTCGGCGCGGATGTTGGGTACCCAGTCGCCCACCCAGATGGCCTGCGGCTGGTTGGCGATGCGCATCATGTGCGCGGCGTCTGCCGGGCGCGAGCGCTGCCAGGCAGCCGCCTGCCGCCGCGCGAGCGAGGCCGGATCGACGTACAGCCGCTGTCCGCGGAAGGGGTTGGCCGCCTGCCCCGTGCTGGACGACGCCCACAGCACCAGCCCCGCCACCAGCACCAGGAGCGGCAGCACGCGCCATCCCGGCGCGCGCCGGAGGGCCGGGGCGAAGGCGGGCGCGGGTACCGCCGGAGCGGAGTCCGGCGGGGAAGGCAGGGTACCGCTAGTCCGCATCGTCGGCGCGGCGATGGCCCGCCTCTTCGGGGGGAAGCGCGCCCTTGGCAACGCCCATCTGCTTCATCATGTACGTCTGCCGCGCCATCAGGATGCGCGAGGCACGGATGTCGTAGTGGGTCTTGATCATCACCCCGGCCAGGTCGGCGCCCGCCCACAGCAGCGCGGCGAACACGATCAGGCGGATGGTGTCGCCGATGATCAGCCCCATGCCCACCCCGCCCGGCGGCCGGTCGAACCACCAGTATCCGAACTGGAAGAGCGCCAGCAGCAGCACCACCATGGATGCCACCCGCACCACCAGGGTAGCCACCTCGAGACCCTTGATGGGCTCGAGGTCCTCCTCGCGCACCTCCACCCCCGCGAGCATCGGCCGCCGCTTGCCGCCGTCTGTCTCGCGTCCTTCGTCCTCGGAGTGCTGCATCGTTCCTTGCCGTTATGTCAAGTGATGTCCGCCTGCACCCGCTCCGGTCTGCCCGGTCGAGGCAGGCCGTGCGGGGATGGCGCCAACGGCCGTGCCCTCGCCTGGCAGTAGTGCGCGGCGCGCCCACTATCCCATGATGCAAACCGCGAACCGAAGGAGCGAACAGTCAGCGTTCCCCGTTCCGCCGCTCGCGAAGGCGCGCAAAGCAGGCCTTCCAGCCTCACGTGCCGAAGCACGACTGTCATCCCGATGGAGCGGCCCCCGGAACCCTGACGTCTGCACGAAAGGCCGCAGCGACTGAGGGATCCGCCACACAGCCCGCGAGACGCACCGCAGCCGCGGCGGATGGCCGTCACGTTGCGATGCGGGGTCAGGTGGACGAAAACTGGCACGGACGCGCCTCGGTGATCGGGTCAGGGGCACGGGTGAGATGATGGAGACGGTAGGCGGCAGGCACTACGCCGTTACAGCCGCCAACTCCATCAGAGTCTCGCGCCGCTTGGGCGCCCGATTGTCCAGGACGTCTTCCCCCGCCACCATTAGCATCCCCCGAAAGAGATCCGAGCGGTTAAGCACCCCCGCTTCAGCCATCTGCTGCTCGACGACGCCCAGTGAATCCGCGTTTACGCTCACCGCGGCGCGCGCATCCCGGGGTTGCTTCAGAATGGGATTCTCAAGGGCCCTGACGATCCGCCTTCGCAGCCCGGGATCACGGCGGGCAATCTCCAGATAGTAGCGCACCAGCATTCCCGTAACTGCCGTCATCGGGGCGGCCAGCGACGCGGACACCAGCCCCAGCACGTCCTCCAGCTCCCGGGAAAACCGGAGCGGCACCTTTTCCATCTGCCGCTCCCTGGCTTCCTTCAGGCGAGGGGTGGACTGTGCGGGGAGCGACACGATCTCGCCACATGTTCCACAGACTCCGACGAGGACGTTCGGGACCACGACCCCTAATTTTTCCAGGGGGAACGGCCGGTACTGGTAGGTTCCCTCCACCAGTTCCTCGCACCGTTCGCAGATCGCCTCCAGGAGATCGCCGCTCTTCAGGATTCGCATGACGCACTACCTGTGCACTGAAATGAACGTGGCGCCACCCCTGAGGAAATAAGCCTTGATGTACCACCCGGCGCCGTCAACATCTACCGGCCGGAAAACGTGGACAACCACCCTCGGCAGCTTGTGATGCTGCCCCGTCGCATACTGCTGGGGCGTACACCTCCGAAGAAGTTTCACCACGATCGCTGCGCTGACATCACCCACCGCGAGCAGGTTCTTCTCTTCCATCGCCTCGCGAGGCTCATGCGAGAACTCGCCGGAAGCCAGCTTCTCCACGAGCAGGCTCCGGTATGCTTCCAAGCTCATCTCCGCCTCCCGAATGTACGCCTAGAGGCGTACGAATTCAAGGGGCGAGCGCTACGCCAGCCCCGTCGTAAGTCAGCCAGGAGCCGCCCTGGGCAGCCAATCTCACTGCATCACCCAAGCGATCTCGAATCGGTGTTTCCGCTGCTGGCGAGCAGGTACGCAGGTGTGTGGCGGATCCCTCAGTCGCTGCTATCTTCGGTGTGCGGGCAGGTTCACCGTGGCCGCTCCATCGGGATGACACCCTGCGCTCGCCGTTCGTCACTTCCGGCGCAGCATCACCACGCTCCACTTGGGGAGGCTGATGTAGACGCGCCCGTCCCCTTGGGTCCAGGGCTCGTACCAGGCGTTGCCCGCGCCATCCCATCCGCCGAACCGCGCGTCCTGAGTACACATGATCTGCGTCCACTGGCCGTGGTGCCCGCCGGTGTGCACGCCGTAGCCGTGGCCGCCGAAGTTCTGCTCGCCCAGGTTCACCACCGTCAGCACCACGCCATCGTCGAGCTGGCGGACGAAGCCGAGCACCTGGTTGGTGTGGTCCTCGTGCGGAACGGCCAGCGATCCCGCCCGCAGCGCGGGGTTCTGCCAGCGCACCCCGTTGCACTCCGCCACCAGCCGGCGCATCTCCATGGCGATGTCGTCGCCGGCGATGCTCCAGTTGAAGCGATGGTCGCCGTTGGCGTCGCTGCCATCGTGCCAGTATCCCCAGGCCACGTTGGGCGCGCCCTGCATGCACTCGGAGCCCATGAACATCATCGGCGTGCCGGCCATCGCCACGTTCAGCGCCCACGCCAGGCGGCACTTGGCGCGCGCCGTCCAGTCGCCGCGCCCGCCCAGCTGGTCCACCAGGTAGCGGTGGCGGCCGTCCCAGTTCGTCAGTCCGTCCTTGGCGTTGCCGTTGCGGTCGTCGCCGATGTCGTCGTGCGAACCCATGGTGTACTTCACCAGGTTCCAGCTTTCCTGGTAGCCGTTCCACCCCAGGAACCCCTTCACCTTGTTCACCGGGTCCTGCCCCACCAGCGCCCGCTGGCACTCGTGGTGCGCATCCGCGTCCCACGTGGCGCAGAAGCGGCCCGTGTCCACGATCCACGGGTGGTCGGGAAGGTGCTCGGCGATGAAGTAGCGGTCCGGGAAGTCGGCGCGAAGCCGGTCGATCACGACCCTCAGGTGGTTGCCGTCGATCTGCGTGGTCACGTCGAAGCGCAGCCCGTCGGCCGCGTACTCCTCCAGGTACATCCGGGCGTTCTGGTAGAAGTAGTCCCGCACCTCCGGCTTGTGCCACGCGGGCCCGCGCCCCCAGTGCGTCTCCATACCGCCCTCGAAGTAGATGCCGCCCCCCGGCACCTCCTTGCCGTCCACCACCTCGACGTTGGCGTAGCCGTCGTACTGCCAGAGCACGCTGTCGCCCGGGCCGGCGTGGTTGTAGACGACGTCGAAGATCACGGCCAGCCCCTGCTGGTGCGCGGCGTCCACGAAGTGCTTCAGCGCCGCGGGATGCCCGTACGACGACTCGGGCGCAAAGAACGAGGCCGGGTTGTAGCCCCACGACCGGTCTGCCTGGAACTCCTGGATCGGCAGCGGCTGGATGCAGCTGAAGCCCAGCTCGCGGATGTACGGCAGCTTGCTTTCCAGCTCCTCGAACCCGGGCCGATCCGTGTTCAGACCGTCGCCGCGACCTGCGAAGGTGCCCACGTGCAGCTGGTAGATGATGAAGTTCTCGAAGCGCGGCGGGGAAAACTCTGCCCATGGATACGGCGTATTGTCCACGACGATGGAGGCGTTCGGAACCGTGGGATCGTCCCTCGTCAGCTGCGAGCTGATCACGTCGCGCGCCGCGGGGTCCAGGTGCTCCATCACCTTGCCCCCGGGACCGACGATGCGGTAGCGGTACAGCTGCCCCGGCTGCACCCCCGGCACCGTGCCGCTCCAGTAGCCGTCCGCCTGCTCCAGGTCCTGCTCCATCACCGTCTGCCCGTCCGTCCACGTCGACGGCCCCTCCTGCACCAGCACGCGCACGCCCTGCGCATGGGGCGCCCACACGCGGAAGAAGCAGCCGTCCGGAACGGGCCAGGCGCCGATGCGTTCCTGCAGTTCCATTGTAGGGCGCCCTTCGCTCAAAAGGTGATCCGGTGAGATGAATCCGGGGACGGCCGGGCGGCCGCGTCAGGCGCCGCCGGAGGGAAGGGTGAGGGTGAACACGCTTCCCTCCCCCGGCGTGCTCCGGGCCACCAGGTCGCCGCCCATGCCGCGCGCCAGGTCGCGGCTGATGGCCAAGCCCAGCCCCGTCCCCTCGCCGGGGGTGTTCAGGCCGCGCCCCACCTGCACGAAGGGCTCGAAGATGGCCTCCAGCTTGTCTTCCGGAATGCCGATGCCCGTGTCGGTGACGGTGATCTCCGCGACGGAATCGCCGCGGGTGCGTGCGCCGATGGTGATCCGCCCGCCCTCGGGCGTGAAGCGCACCGCGTTGGAAACCACGTTCAGCAGGATCTGCCGCAGCTTTTCGGGGTCGGCACGCACGACGACGCCCGCGTCGCAGTCCGACACCAGCGAATGGCGCCTGGCCTGGGCCTGCGGCAGGACGAGCGACTCCACCTCGCCCACGGCGCCGGGCACGTCCACGTCGCCGATGTCGAAGCGGACGATGCCCGTTTCCAGCTTGGCGTAGTTGAGCACCTCGTTGATCAAGCCCAGCAGGTGCTGCTGGCTGCGACGGATGCGCTCCAGGTCCGTCGCCTGCTCCGGCGTCACCGCCCCGCGGATGCCCATCGCCAGCAGCTCGGTGTAGCCCCCGATGGCGTTCAGCGGAGTGCGCAGCTCGTGGCTCATTACGGCCAGGAACTCGCTCTTGGCCAGGTTGGCCGCCTCGGCCTCGGCGCGGGCGCGCTCGGCGTCGCGAAAGAGGCGCGCGTTGTCGACGGCGATGGCCGCCCGGTGCGCCAGGTCTTCGGCCACGCGCAGGTCCGCCTCGTCGTAGCCGCGGCCAGATTCGGTCATGCACAGGGTGAGCACGCCCACGGTGCGGCCCCGCGCCACCAGCGGCACGGTGATGACGGCGCAGAACTGCAGCAGCCGCATCATGGCCAGGTGCTCCGCGTCGCGGGCCCCGGCCACCAGCATCTCGTCGGAAATGCGGGGCACCATCATGGGCGTGCCGGTCTTGAGCACCCCCGCGCTCCCCTGCTCGCCCGACCAGTCGGTGGGGTACAGCGAGGTGAACTCCTCGGCCAGCGCCAGCTTGGTGGCATCGCGGTGGAAGATGGCGACGCGCTCCATCTCCGGCGGCCCCTCGGCGCCCGGGTTGGCCAGGATGTCCACCGCGCACCAGTCTCCCAGCGCCGGCACCGCGGCCTGGGCGACGGCGCGCAGGGTGGTCGCGTAGTCCAGCGACGCCGAGAGCGCGCGGCTGGCCTCGGCCAGCAGCGACGCGGCATCTTCCCGGCGCCTGCGGTCGGTGACGTCCTGGAACACCAGCGACACGCCGTCGGGCGCGGGGTAGATGCGCGCCTCCACCCACCGCCCGATCACCGGGCTGAACCCCTCCACCTGGGTCGGCTCGCCCGTGCGGACGGTCTGGTGGATGCCCGCGTACATGGGCGACTGGTGCGCGTCGGCGAACATCTCGTCCATCCGGCGCCCCATCAGCTCCGCGGCGGGCTTGCCCAGCAGCTGCTCGGCCTGCGGGTTCACGTAGGTGAAGCGCAGCTCGCGGTCGAAGGCCGCGAACGGGTCCTGGATGGTTTCCAGCAGCGCCGCCAGCCGCTCGGCGTTGTGAAGCTCCGCCGTGTGAAGTCGCGCGCGCTCCAGCGCCAGGCCGCACTGCTCTCCCAGCGTCGCCAGAAAGGTGCGCGTGGCCTCGTCGAATTCCTGCGGCGCGCGAAAGCTGAACGACAGCACGGCGATGGTGCGCTCGCCGCTGGCCACGGGGACGGCCCCGAACGCCTGGTATCCCAGCTTCACCAGGTCTTCGCTGGCCGTGGGAAAGCCCTTCCGCCACGCCTCGGGCGAGTCGACCAAAACGATTTCGCGCCGCAGCACCGCCTCCGACACCGGGCGCCCCGGCTCCAGCGGAAAGGTCCGGTAGCGCTCCGCCAGC
This sequence comes from Longimicrobium sp., assembly GCF_036388275.1. Taxonomy (NCBI): domain Bacteria; kingdom Pseudomonadati; phylum Gemmatimonadota; class Longimicrobiia; order Longimicrobiales; family Longimicrobiaceae; genus Longimicrobium; species Longimicrobium sp. Next base: position 221,508 of record NZ_DASVSF010000060.1, on the reverse strand, counting down.
TCCTTGCCGTACCCGGCGGTCCTCACGATCTCGAACTGCCGGGCCTCGGCGCGCAGCATGGCCAGCGACGCGGCGTCGGCGCCGGTGGCGGCCAGCCCGCCCTCCAGGATCACGTCGGCCACGGCCTCGGGGCTCACCGCCTGGTTCAGAAGCGCCGTCAGCCGCTGCAGCCGGCGCGCCTGGTCCAGCGTGCGCTCGCGCTCCTGGGCCTCCTGCGCCAGGCGCACACCCGCCGTCTTCAGCTCGTCGGCCGAGACTTCCAGCTCCGCCGCCTGCTCTTCGGCGATGCGGCGGGCGACGACCAGGTCGGTGATGTCGACGCCGTGCCCCAGGATGCCGTCCACGCGCCCGTCCCCGTCGCGCAGCGGCTGGTAGACGAAGTTGAAGAACCGCTCCTCGACCGGGCCGTCTGGCGTGATGCGAATCTGCATGGGCAGCTCGATGCCCACGAAGGGCTCGCCGCTGTGGTACACCTCGTCCAGCACGGCGAGAAAGCCCGCCTCCGCCACCTCGGGAACGGCATCGCGCACGGGCCGGCCCACGATGTCGCGATGGCCCAGCAGGCGCAGGTAGGGCGGATTGGCGAGCTCGAACACGTGGTCCGGCCCGCGGACCACGACGATCAGCGCCGGGGCGTTGGCAAAGATCTCCGTCAGCCGCTCGTCGTCCACCGCGCGAAAAGGCACCGACAGGGGCTCGGCGGCGTCCGCTTCGGTGCCCGGGGTGGAGTGGTGGGAATCGGCCAACGGGATCTCCGGTGCGTCGCGTCGCGTGCGTGAGCCAGTGTGGCTGCACTACGATAGCGCGGAGGTACTCTCAACTTCAATGCTTGCGGCGTGGCGAGCGCCCGGAATCCGGGCCGCCGTTACAGGAGAAGCCCCGCGTCCGGATCCATCCGCTACTCGGGCCAGGCCTCGGGGTCGTCCAAGACCTTGTATCCGCCGCGCTTCCACGACTGGTCCACCGGCTCGTCGAACCAGACCGGCCGGCCGTGTGACGCCACGTATCCCAGGAGGTCGTTGGCGGGGGTGACGATCATCCCGATGCGCTCGCCGTCGCCCAGGCTCGTGAACAGCTCGCGCGGCACGGCGAAGTCCATCTCACGCACCTCCTGGCCCTGGACCGTTGCGGCGGCTGGGGCGAGCTCCACTCGCGCATCCACGCCCACGACCAGCATCCACTTGGCGAAGTGGGCGATCTCCACGCGGTTGCCGGCGTGGGGGCTTCCCTCGTTGGCGTCCCACACCTTTCGCCACATCCGCCGCCCCACCACGCGGCCAATGAACACCTGCGGGCTCGCCGTGGCGGCGGGGCGAACGACGACTGTGTAGAACAGCCCCGCCAGGAGGGCCAGGGCCACCGCGATGGGCGGCGAAAAGGGGAGCGCCACCAGCGCGGCGAGCGCGGCCACCAGGGCGGTGCGCCGGTAGCCGGGCACCGCGGCAGCCACGCGGGCGCGCGCCTCTTCGGCGATGCGGCTCCACGGCCCGTCGGGGATCCCGGCGAAGGAGTCGGCGGGGGTCGGCGGAGACGGCGGATTCATCGCATCAGCAGAGGCAGCGCCATCCCACGAAGGGCATCAGCGGGACCGGCGGGGGAAGTCGCGGCGGACGACCTCGGCGTAGGTCGTCAGGGGGATCGACGGGAAGCGGCGGCCTCGCGCGGCGCCATCGAACGACATGTCGTGCGTGTCCATCACCACGCCGGCCTGCACCTGCCGGGCGAACCCGGGGTTGACGGGCTTCATCAGCACCGAGAGCGCGCGCATCATCGGCAGGGGAACGTGGCGCACGGTGCCGCGCGCGCCCGTCTCCCGCTGGGCGATCTCCACGACCTGCCGGAAGGTCAGGTTCTCCGGCCCGCCCACGTCCACCGTCTGCCCGCGAAGGGAGGGATCGGCGATGGCCAGGTCCACGAACCGCGCGACGTCGTGGATCGAGACGAAGTTGATGGGATTGCGGCCGCGTCCGAAGATGGTGGTCTTCCCGGTTTTCAGCAGCGGCTCGGCGACCATCTTCGCCCACATCTCCATGAACGCGCTGGCCCGGATGATGGTCCACGCGAGGCCGCTGGCCTTCAGCTCCTCCTCCGCGCGATGCTTCATCCGGTACAGGCTCATGGGATGGTCCGGCGCCGCGCCCAGGGCCGAGAGCATGACGACGTGCCCGGCACCGGCATTCTTCGCGGCCTGCACCAGGTTGCGGTTCCCCAGCCAGTCCACCGCCTCCGGGCTCGTCTTCCTGGAATCCACGAACCCGTGGACCGCCGAGACCACGGTGCTCACGCCGTCGATGGCGCGCGCCAGCGAACCGGGATCGCGCACGTCGCCCGCGACCACCTCCACGCCGTCGCGCAACAGGTGCCGCGCCTTGGCCGGGTCGCGCGTCAGCACGCGTACCGGGGCGCCCCGGCCCCGCAGCAGGGGCACCAAGTGACTTCCGAGCGTACCGGTTCCCCCGGCGACCAAGATCATCCCGTTCATCCGAGCCCCTTGTGTGGCAGATGGTGTCGCAGAAACGAGCACTGGAGCGCAAGGTCGTACGCGGGCGGGCCGCTGTCCAGCCTCCTGCCACCGGGCGTATCTTCCGGCGCGGCTGGGGCGCGGGCGGCACGAAAACCGCCGTCGCCATCGCCGCCCGGCGGATGCGAAACGACTCGACACATCTTTGGGACGAACGATGGAATTTCGGTACGCGGAGGAATCGGACGCGGCTTTCCTGGCCGAGATCAACCGCCAGCTGATCGAGGACGAGTGGGACGGCGGAGGGATGTCGCTGCAGCGGCTGGAGGAGCGCATGCTCCGCTGGATCCGCGAAGACGACTACACGGCCGTCCTCTTTTTGGAAGAGGGCGCTACCGTGGCCTATTCCATGGTGAGCGTGGACGAAGACTCGGCGTACATCCGCCACTTCTTCGTGCTCAAGGAGCACCGCGGCAAGGGCGTGGGGCGGCGCGCCATCCAGGTGCTGCTCTCGAAAGTGATTCCGGCGTACGCCCGCGTCACGCTTGACGTGCTGGCCAGCAACCACACCGGCCACGGGTTCTGGCAGTCGCAGGGCTTTCGCGACTACGCCATCCGCATGGAGCTGCTTCCGCGCGAGCCGGCGGACGGCACGGAAAGCCCGGCCGCGGACTGACGCCGGCCGCGGCGAGCGAGATCAGGGGATGCGCGGAAACGTCGTAGCCTCACCGTTGATCAGCCGCGTCATGCCGGCGATGCGGCCGGTGGCGTCGCGGGTGAACACCATGCGCACCATTCCGTTGGACGGTGACAGCTGGCGGAACTCGAAGATTCCCGGGCCGATGGGCTCCAGGGGAATCTCGGCGCCGGACGGCTCCACCATCGCCAATGCCGCGCCGCGCACCTCCACGCGAAGAACCAGGCCGCGCGGCGTTCTGTATCCCCCCGCGAAGTCGCCCAGCAGACCGGATCGCTCAACGGGTACCCGGGGCGTGAACACCAGCTCGCGCGTGCTCTGGGCCGCAGCGACGCGCCAAATTCCGCCGCCGCGCTCCAGCACGGTCAGATAGCGGTAGCTGGCGGAGGTGGGCCCGTCTGTCTCCGTCACGCGCAGGGTGGCGACCGCCAGCGGAGGCGCCGCCACGCCCACCGACTCCTCCGCCCACTGCATCGCCAGGCGCCCGCCGTTGACGTGGCTCGCTGCCTGCGCGAGCATGGCTGCCCCGTCGAACGCCCGCCCACTGCTCAGCGTCAGTGAGAAGTCCTGCGCCGTGTGGGCCTGCAGGTACGCCGTGTCGGCGGTGGCGAACGCGCGCCACCAGTCACGTTGCGCGGCGAGCGCTCCGGTGGTGTCCGCCGCCGTGCTCCCTGGCCGCGCGGCGGGCGCGGTGCTGGCGCAGGCCGCTTGTGAACTCGCGAGCGAGAGGCACACCAGGCTCACCGCAAAGCGTGTCGTCACGGATCTGGGTTGGGCGTAAGATGCAAGGCGTTCCGCGGCACGGAAGCGGACAGGCGGCCCACCTCTTGCCGCTTCGGAGCCCATCGAAGTACGCGGGTTCCCCGAGACGGGTAGAGGTGGTGATGGCAATGGTTCCATGCCGCGAGTGCGGCGGAAGCGTCAGCAGCGAGGCGGCGTTGTGCCCCCACTGCGGAATCCGTGAACCGGCCGGTGCCGTCGCCGGCCGCCAGGGGCACGACCGCGCGCACGCCGGCCCCGTGCACGACCCCCGCGAGCACGCCCCGGTCCGACGGCGCGGTGGCAAGACCGGGTGGATGGTTGCCTTCCTGCTCCTGCTGGTGCTCCTGTCGCTGTTCGCCCTCTGGTACACCGACATCGTCAACTTCACCTGATGCACCGCGGAAGCGCCGCCTGCCCGGCGCTTCCGCCTTCCCTGCACATCCCCCACCTGGAGAATCGATGCGCCGAGCGATGATCGTGCTGTGCTGTGCCGCGCTCGTGGGATGCCGGGCCACGGCGCCCGCGCCCGCCAGCCAGCAAGACACGTTCTGGGCGACGCTCCAGGGGCTGTGCGGGCGCGCATACGGCGGAAGGATGGCGGTGGGCTCCGCGCCCGGCGACACGGCGTTCGCGGGCAAGCCGATGGTGATGCACGTGCGCCGGTGCTCGGAAACCGAGGTGCAGGTTCCCTTTCACGTGGGCGACGACCACTCGCGGACGTGGATCATCACCCGTACCGCCACCGGGCTGCGGCTGAAGCACGACCACCGCCACGCCGACGGCAGCGAAGACCGCATCACGCAGTACGGCGGCGACACGCGCGGCCCCGGGACGGCGTCCACGCAGGAATTCCATGCCGATGCCCACACCGCCACCCTGATCCCCGCAGCCGTCACCAACGTCTGGACGGTGGAGGTAATGCCGGGCGCACGCTTCGCCTACGCCCTGCGCCGCGAAGGCACCGACCGCCGCTTCCGCGTGGAGTTCGACCTCACCCGCCCCGTCGCACCGCCCCCCGCGCCGTGGGGCCACTCCGACGATGACGAGAGGGAATAGGGAAGAGGGAAACGGGAATGACGGTCACCCCGAACACAAGGCGCGCCACCCGGCTGAACCCGCGCCACAGCAGGCAGTCCACGAAGGTGGACATCGTGTAGTCGTTGCAGCGAATTTATTCGCCCGAGGGACCACTTCGCCGCTCAGTCCCTGCGGGACTCACGGACGCTGGTGATCGTGAGGCCCGCCGATGGGAAGCTGGATCACGCGCCAGCGCTCCCGGCGCCGTTCCGTGAGCGCCGAGACCCCGCCGGTGATCGCACCCACCTCCGCGGCGACGAGCGTAGAGAACCACACCATGTTCGCGCCGGACTCAGACTGCAGGTACAGCCCGAACACCGCTCCGGCCACGGCGCCGATCGCGGCGCCCTGCAGTCCGCGCTCGATCACCAGTTTGGTGAGCGGAGGCCGCCCCAAGCCTTCCTCAACGCGAAGGATGTCCCGCACGGGAATGCGGAACAGCACCGCCGTCGCGGGCGACCGCAGGACGACTGTGTCTGGCAAGGCCGTGACGAGGGTGCCCGCGAACCGCCCCTCCGGCGTTTCCACCCGCAGCAGAACGCCCGCCTGCCGGTCCCGCGACGGCTGCGCCTGCACCTGGCCACAGACCAGGGACAGCAGGATGGCGGCGGCAAGGCGCAACATCCATCGCGCCAGCATCCGATCGCGCCCATTCGTAGACTGCATGTGACCCGCAAGGTTCGGGATCGGAACGCGGAGCGGGCGGACGCAGTGCGAAAATCCAACCGGCCGGCGACGACCCAAACCAGATCGGCGCACAACAGGGCTCAGCGGAGCAATGCTCGCCATTGCGCCCTCGCCTCCTTGATCGGGATCGGCGTTACCTCGCCCGAGTCGACCTCGACAATTCGCCGCTCGACTTCGGCGGCCCATTCATCGTCCTCCAGAACGTCGGCGGCGTCGAACGTCTCCAGCTTGCCTTCATGATAGAGTTCGATACGCCGTTCGGCCTCCTGAATCCACGCCTCCCCAGCGCCGCGGCGAACGGGCCGCGTTGCAGCCAAAGCGTCGACCAGGTCATCCAGCTGCTGCTCCGGCAGTTCCAGCGCAGCGGCCTTGATCCGTTCCATGGTGAGGGGGCGTTTTCTCCGGCTCACGGTTCATCTCCGTCGCGATCGGCAAGTTGGGCGTACCGCTCGCTTCCCTGGTGGATCAGATTGGTGACGTAGATCGTATCCGTCCTGACCTCGTACAGAAGGGCGTACGGGAACCCCTGCAGCAAGGCAAGACGTAAGCGGCCCCGGCTCACGCCCAAATCTGGGAATTCGCCTAGCAGCGTGCCGACGCGACGCACTTCACGCACGAACCCGGCGGCGCGCTCGCGCTTCTGTTTCAGGAAGTACGCCTTGGCCTCGAGAATCTGCGCGCGGGCCTCGATGGAGAACCGGACGTTCAAAGATCCCGTTCCAGTTCCGCGAGCAGATCGTCGAAGCCGATGGTGGGCGCATGGCCGGCGTAAATCGCGTCCAGGCGGCGCTCGGCGTCGTCGAGCACAGCGGGGCTGATGGCCCGGACGGCAGCCAACTGCGCGAGCAGACGGTCAACCAGGGGGACCAGCTCGTCTTCCGGGAGCCGGAGCGCGGCAATCTCAATCTCTTCGGCGGTGAGCATCTTCTTCCTCTTGCTCATGGTCCATCATCCTCCCGAAAAGATACACTGTGAGCAGCGCGGAAGCCAGGAAAAAATACATGCGCGCTCATGGCGCCAGCCTTGTAGCGCCCCACATTCCGAGCACGACACCGAGCAAACCGGACACCAGGCTGAGCCCTACGTAGGCCGCCGCCACGCCGTACGCGCGGTGCTGCCAGAGCACCATCGTCTCGTATCCAAAGGTGCTGAACGTGGTCAGTCCGCCGCAGAAGCCCACGGCCAGCAGCGCGCGCCGCGGATCGTCCGGCGGAACGAGGGCCACCACGATTCCCAGCAGCAGCGAGCCCGCCACGTTCACCCCAAACGTCGCCCACGGGAACCCGGCCCCGGCGGGCACGCCCACCCACCGCCCGGCGCCGTAGCGCGCGACGGCGCCCGCCGCCCCGCCGAGCGCCACCAGCAGCCAGTTCACGTCAGCGAAGCTCCGCGCGGTTGTTGGCGCGCTCCATGTCCAGCAGCACCCACTCGGGGTCCAGCACGGCCTCCGCCGGGCGGGCGCGGGTGACGACCTCCACCGTCTGCCGGCGGGCGCGTGAATCCAGCGTGCGCGTCGTGTCGCCCACGCGCAGCACCACGGGCATCCACGCCTGGCCCATGCGCAGCACCTCCACGCGCGTGCGCCAGCGGCCGTCGCCGGTGGGCGCGGTGCTCGCCCGGGCGATGCCGTAGTCCAGCCGGTCGGTCCGCGCGATCCACTGCCCGAAGAACCAGTCCAGGTCGCGCCGGCTCACCTCCTCGGCCACGCGCTGGAAGTCTTCGCCCGTCACGTGCTGAAGCCGGTGGCGCGCGTAGAAGGTACGCAGGATCCGGCGGAACGTCTGCTCGCCCACCAGTTCGCGCAGCATGCGGAAGACGGCCGAGGCACGGGTGTACGTCATCGCGCTGTAGATGCGGGGCGACGAGAAGGCCGCGCCCGGCAGGCCGATGGCCTCGATGGAATCCGTCCGCTCCAGCCGCTCCAGCCCGGCCATGGTTGCGCGCCACACGGCGGTGTCGCCCTGCAGCTCGCGCCGCCAATTGACCATGAACGAGGTGAAGCCTTCGTCCAGCCATCCCTCGCGCCACTCGTTGTTGGCCAGGATGCCGTGCAGGTACTGGTGCGTCACCTCGTGCACGATCAGCCCTTCGCTGGCCGAGCCGTTCATCACCAGCATGGGAAACTCGGTGCCGCCGCTTTCCAGCCGGTGAAGGTTGGTGAGCTGCGGCCAGGGGTAGGGGCCGAACACCCCTTCCAGCCAGGTGAGGGCGTCGTAGGTGCGCCGGGTGGCGGCGTTCTCGTCCCACGCGGTGTCGCCGGGCAGGTACAGCACGTGGATTCCCGCCACACCGTGCATCCCCCTCGCCTCGTCGAGCACCGAGCGCTCCACGAACTCGTGCATGTACGCCGGGTCGGCGCTCCAACCGAAGTGGTGCACGCTGTCCGCCACGAAGCGCACGCGCTTGCGGCCCGCCGCCGGCTCCCCCGCCAGCAGCCCCAGCCCGTCCGCCGGGCCCGGCCGCACGGAAAGGCCCAGCGTGGCGTTCTGGTAGCCCGGGTTCCCCTCCACGGCGATGCCCGTGGAGCCGATCACCTGGTCGGCGGCCACGTCCAGCGTCACGTCGTAGCGGCCGAACTCGCCGTAGAACTCGCCCTGCGGCAGCAGCGCCTGGTACGCCCATCCCGTGCGGTCGTACACGGCGATGCGCGGGTACCACTGGGCGAAGTCGAAGTGGCGCCCCCGCCTGCCCTGCCGCCGCGGAAGGGTGCTGAGCCGGGCATCCCAGTCCATCACCACCGTCACCGACGCGCCCGGGGCCAGCGGGCGCGGCAACGCGAGCGCGGCCACGGTGGAGTCGGGGGCGCCCGGGTAGGCGGGGCGCACGGCGGCGCCGTCCACCGTCACCGAGGTGAAGCGCTCGAACGCGTGGTCCTGGGGGCCCAGGTTGGTGAAGCGCCGCTCGCCGTATTCCAGCTCGCGCCGGGCCCAGGCGCTGTTGGGGCGAAAGGCGTTCAGGTGCTGGTGGATGAACAGCGTATCAAGCGTTGACCGGGAGCGGTTGGTGTAGCGCAGCCGCGCGCGGCCGTGCAGCACGTCGCTTTCCTCGTCCAGCGCCGCCTCGATGCGGTAGTCGACGCCCTGCTGAAAGTACGCGCGCTCCTGCGCCGCCATAGGGGCGGCCAGGAGCAGAAGAGCGAGTGCCGGAACGATCCTGATCATCCGCGTGTCCTGGTGTCGTGGGTCGGGGAAGGGCTGCGGCCAACATGCAGGACCCGTGCGGGAACAGCAACGGCGGGCCTCACCCGTCCGGCTGACACGCGTCCAACCTCTCCCACAAACCGCGTTGGAAAGGGGGTACACCCCAGACTCGGGCGTGCTGATCCAGGTACCGACGCGGCAACGAGGCCTGTCATCCTGAGGCCCAGGCGCACTGAACCTGCCCTCGCGACGATCTCCGCGGGCCGAAGGATCTAGCTTGGGGCACGAACGAGCCGGGGCGCGGCAGCGATACCGGAGCAGAGGCCGCGGCTCTGCTGGGGCCCTCACCCGTCCTCGCTTATGCTCGTATCCCGTACACACCAGGATTGAGGTGCCGACAGGCAGGCCCGGTGCGTGGCCAAGTGCCCCCCATCCCCAGCCCTTCCCCCGCAAACAGCGCGGGGAAGGGAGCCCGTCGAGTGCGCCGGGCCAGCCGAAGCGTAGTCGAATTCTCCCCTCTCCGCATGCGCAGCGTGCGGGGAGGGCCGGGGGAGGGGCCACCCGCGGCATGCGCTGGGAACAGTTGAAGCGCACCCCACCGCGCCTCGCCGTCAGCCGAGCGCCGAGCCAGCCACAGCGCCAGGGGCTGGTGAACCCGCGGCTGGAAAAGCGGAAAGCCCCGACGCGGGCCGCTGTCGCGTCCCGCTCGGGGCTTCACCTGCACGCGCACGCCTCCTGCCGAGGCGCCACCTGCCAGTTCGACGAAGCGGCCCATGTCAGCCAGCCCGCACGCCAGACCTGCCGTGCGAATTCGGGACGCGCCACCCTGGCCTCCATCACACGAGAGCAAGCCAGTCCGCGCAGGCGGACTTCGTGTGGTTGTTGCAGCGACTTCAGTCGCCCGTGCCGGGATCGGCGCCAGTTCATGGTGCCCGGTGCCCGTGCCGGAGTCGGCGCCATTCCTTCACCCCCGGTGTCCCGTGCAGGGGGTCAGTGCCCGACTCATCCTCCGCCGCGTCCGAGTTCCACGGGAACCGCGACCGCTGCCGCGCCCCGGCTTGTACGTGTCCGCGGCTAGATCCTTCGGCCCGCGAAGGACGGTTTGCGGGCTGGTGCGGTGCGCCTGAGCCTCAGGATGACAGGGCTGGGCGTGCGGGCAGGGGGCGAGTGCCTTCCGCGCAATGCGAGGCAGCCGAAGCGCACGGCACTGGCTCCCTTCCCCCGCGCAGTTTGCGGGGGAAGGGTTGGGGATGGGGCGGCCAGGGGCATGCGCCGGGATGAGTCGAGACGCACCTAATCCGTCTCCGCTGTGAGCTGGGCCCCTACGCGGCCGCTTCTAGCAGCTCGCCCACCCGGAAGAGCACGTGCACGGGATAGCCACGCGCTTCGACGGCCTCACATCCTCCCGCCTCACGATCCACCAGCGCCAGCACCCCCAGCACGGTTCCGCCCTCGGCCTCTACCGCGTCGCAGGCCTGCAGGGCGCTCTTTCCGCTGGTGATCACGTCTTCCACCACCACCACGCGGTCCCCGGGCGCAAAGCACCCCTCCACCCGCTTCCCCGTGCCGTGCTCCTTCGGCTGCTTGCGCACGGAAAAGGAGTGCACGGGCTCGCCCGCCAGCCACGACGCGTGCGCGATGGCGTACGACACCGGGTCTGCACCCATCGTCAGCCCGCCCACGGAGGACGGTCGCAGCCCCGCCCCGGCCAGCAGCGCCAGCCCAAGGCGGCCCACCAGCGCCTGGCCCTCCGCATGGGTGGTGGTGGTGCGGCAGTCGATGTAGTAGCTGCTGCGCGCCCCCGAAGCGAGCACGAAGTCGCCCGTGCGGAACGAGCGCTCCAGCAGCAGCGCCAGCAGCCGCGCGCGGTCGCTCATGCCGGGGTGATGGCCGGAGGCGGGGGAAGCTCCACCCACTCCTCCAGCGTCAGCGGCGTGGGATACGGCTCGCCGAAGCGCTCGTGCAGCGCCTTGATGGCCGCCAGCGTCTCGGTGTCGCTGCGGATGTCGCTGTCTCCGCCGAACTCCAGGAACTCCACGTACACGTTCGGCTGGTCGGCCGAGGCAAAGTGCCAGGCGTGCGCGCCCTTGGACGTGGCGGCGGCGTGCAGGGCAATCCACAATTCCGCGTAGTCGCGGATGCTGTCCATCGGCACGTAGCGGCGAATGCTCACCAGCCGCCGGCGGGTCAACTCCATCGTGTCCTCTGTCGGTCGGTTCAGGATGACCGGGCGTGCGCTGCCCCGGGCCGGTCAAACTCCCCCCCGCCGCCCCGCGCGTCAAGTGGCCGTACCTTGAACGGACCTTTCGCGCCCGGTCGGCGTAGACCCGGTTGCGCCGCCGCGTTGCGCGGCGTTTCTTCCAGGGCAGCCATCGAACGGACGCGGTTTTCGCAGGGGATAGATGCCGACACCGGATGCACCGATTCGCCGCCAGTTCCGGCGAATCTGCGGGTTTGTTGCAATTGCGCTCGCTGCGTGGGCCGCTCCCGCCGCGGCGCAGGAGCCGGCGTCGATCACGGGCCGCGTGATCGGCCCCGAAGGCGAGGGCGTCGCGGGCGCGGCCATCGAGGCCACGCCGGAGTCTGGTGCCGTCCGCCGCACGACCAGCGGAGACGACGGCGCGTTCCGCATTGACGGACTGCGTCCTGGCCGCTGGACGCTGCGCGCCTCGCGCGTGGGCTTCGGCGATGTGCGGCAGGCCGTGTCGCTGGGCGCCGGGGCGCGGCACACGGTGCAGCTTCGGCTGGGCGAGCGGCCCTACGTGCTGGAGGGGGTGGAGGTGGTCAGCCCGCGCGGAACGCAGCGCGAGCGGGTGCGTTTCGAGACGGAGGCCGGCATCACCACGCGCGTCATCACGGGGAACGAGATCAAGATGCTCCCCGGCCTGGGCGAGGCCGACGTGCTGCGGGCCGTGGAGGTGCTTCCCGGCGTCGTCAGCACCTCCGACTTTTCCAGCGCCTTCAACGTGCGCGGCGGATCGTCGGACCAGAACCTGATCCTGCTGGACGGCTTCACCATCTTCAACCCGTTTCACCTGGGCGGCCTGTTCAGCGTCTTCAACTCCGACGTCATCGCCCGCGCCGAGCTGCTGTCCGGCGGCTTTGGCGCGCAGTACGGCGGGCGCGTGTCATCCGTCCTGACGGTGGAAACCGAGCCGGGCGACGGGCCGCTGGCCGTGGAGACGGGCGTGTCGGTGGTGTCGTCGCGCGTGGCCGTGCACTCCAGCCTGCCGAAACGCGTCGCCCGGTCGCTGGGCGGCGAGAACGCCAGCTGGTTCTTGTCGGCGCGGCGCTCGTACGTCGACGCGCTGCTGCGGCCCATCACCGACTTTCCCTATCACCTGACGGACCTCCAGGCTGGCGCCACGGTGGAGACGGGCGGCGGCGGACGGGTGCAGTTGACGGGTTACTTCGGCGAGGACGTGCTGGACCTGTCGGACTTCGATCCCCCGGGCGAGGAGGAGGACGCCAGCAGCGTGCTGCGCGTAACGTGGAACTGGGGGAACGACGTGGCGGGCGTGCGCTGGACGCAGCCCGTGGGCAGCCGCTGGGTGGCCGAGACGCGACTGGGCTTTTCGCGCTATGCCGAGCTCCTGCGCTTTCCCGATTTCGCCGACGCGCGCTTCGGCAGCAGCGTGCAGGAAACCGCGTTGCGCAGCGACCTCACGGGGCAGATCAGCCCCGGGCTTACGGTACAGGCGGGCGGCGAGCTGAACCGCATGCGCTACGAAAACCGCGCCGAAGCGGGGGGCACCGTCTTCGCCCAGGGGGGGCGCGCCGGGCTCTTCGGCGCGGCGTACGGGCAGGCGCGCTGGCAGCCCTCGCCCGCGTGGATCGTAGAGCCGGGGCTGCGGCTGGATTTCGGGCGGAGCAACGCCGGCGCCTGCTCATCGGGTCCGCCCGCCGACCTGTTTCCGGATGACCCCGAGGACATGGTCATCCGGCCCAACCGCTCGTGCGTGATCCCCTCGCCGCGGCTGGCTGTCAAGCGGTTCCTGGGGGCGGGCCGCAGCGCGGCGCTGAAGGTGGCGGCCGGGCGCTACGTGCAGTTCCTCCACTCCCTGCGCGACGAGCAGCTTCCGCTGAGCAACGACACCTGGGTGCTGGCCGACGCCAACGTGCCGCCCGTGGTGTCGGACCAGGTGCAGCTGGGGCTGGAAAAGTTCTGGGGCGAGCAGTGGTACGCCTCGGTAGAGGGCTACTACCGGAACTACGGCGGGGTGACGGACTTCAACCCCGCCGACGACCCCAACAATCCCGGCGACGACCTGCTGCTGGGTGACGGCAACAGCTACGGACTGGACCTGCTGGTGCGCCGCAGCACGGGGCGCCTGACGGGCTGGACGACCGTGAGCCTGCTGAAGGCGTCGCGCACCTTTCCCGATCCGGCGGCGAACGGAATCGAGGGCGTGCCGCAGACGGTGACCTTCGCGCCCATCTTCGACCGGCGCGTGGACGTAGACGTGGTGATGCAGTACGAGCTGCCGGGCGGCATGGACGCGGGGCTGCGCTGGAACTACGGATCGGGAACGCCGTTCACGCGGCCCGTGGCGCAGGTGCTGTCGTTCGAGACCGACATCGCGGAGGGCGGATACCGCTTTCCGCACCCGCGGGCCGGGGACGACGAGGAGGATCCGAACTACTACGTGGTGCTGGCGGACCGCAACCGCGAGCGATACCCGGCGTACCACCGCCTGGACGTCACCGTCCGCCGCCCCTACACGCGCCGCTGGGGCACCTTCACGCTGTACCTGCAGGTGCTGAACGCCTACAACAAGCGCAACGTGCTGTTCTACTTCTACAACTACGACAACAGCCCGCCCACGCGCTCCGGCATCAGCATGTTCCCGATCCTGCCGTCCATCGGGGTCGAGGCGAGCTTCTGACCGGCGGCCGCTCCCACCATCGGTTTCCGATCCGCTTCACGCTCGGCCGGCGTGATGGTATCCTTCTGGATCGCGCTGCCTTCGTTAACCTGCGGAGCTGTCCGTGAAGGACGAATCGATACTTCGTGCCCTCGATGAGCTGCGCCTGCGCCTGGGGCCAGACGCCTTCGCAGTCCGTGACCGCTGGGCGGCTAACCTTTTCGCTACGGGGATCACGTCATCGAACGACCCCGATCGGCTTGTTTATCTGTCTACGTTCGGCACTCGGCAGGGGCGGTACGATGTGTCACTGGAGCTACCACCCGGTGAGGCGAACCCGCTGCCCTACACACAAGCTGGCGAATGGACCGACGTAGGCCTTGAGGAGTTGACCATGCTGGTCCGGCAGCATCTCCATCTTGCCCGAATCCCCAGTTCGACGTTGACGGCGAACCTGTTGTAGCGTGGTGGGGCCACGAGAGTGGACAGACACGGCGCACGTTGGCTGTACAAACGGCTTATTGCGAGCCGCGTGTCGAGATCATGGGTTCCGTCACACGTTGATTCCGGGTAACGCAACGCAGGCGACGCCAACGCGCGTGCATGTCCATTTCGGCGGCTGCAGCCCGCGACGCATCCGCTTGCGCGCGTGAGATGTTTCGTCGCTTGACGGGTAAGTGGGTGCGCGTTATCTGGAGGAGCGGGATTCGGCGATGCGCGACCAGACGGGGTGTTGGCCGGAATTCCGTCCGCTGAGCGACAAGTTAGGCGGCTCAATGTGCAATCAAGTGCCCTACGTTGAGGACTGACGAATGTCGGACGATATCACGCCTCCCGTGCCCTCATCCGCAGAGCGCGTGGCCGAACAGCTCGCTCCTTTGACCCGCCCCCACTGGAGTGACGCGGTCGCAGTGCTGCTTGGTGCGTTGCCAACGATTGGGGGGCCGATCAGCACTTATCTTTCGCAGCGGCATCAGAGAGCAGCATTTGAACGTCTCGCGGAGGTCCTGCGAGAGGTCGATGGGCGACTTACCGCACTTGACCGGTCCGGCGGCACTACCTACATCGACGAGGAGTATGTGGAATTGGTATTGAATCTTGCACCGTTTGTAGCCCGGACCAGAAGTGAAGAAAAGCGGAGGCACTTCGCATCGTTGCTGAGCCACGCAGCTGAGAAACCGACTGGTGTCGCACGTGAGGAGGCGCGGACGATGGGTCTGCTCCTCGACGCCTTGGAATACCCTCATGTGGCACTGTTCCAAGGAATCATGCAGCTTCCTGCGACCCAGAGTTATGATGGTTTGTGGGGAGCCTACCGCAATGTAACCGTCGATAGAACGTTCTTCTCCAGAGCGGGACGGAGACCTACTGCTTAGATTAGAAGCAGTCGGGCTGCTTGATGTGAGTGAGTTCCGCAACTCGCGCGACAAGGCGCGAGGGGCAGGAAAGATTGTCGTCCGGTCGCTCGGAATCCAATTCTGGGATTGGGTATCATCCTCCGCGGAGTAATCCCATCCAGTATGGTTGCGCCGCCAACTGAGGATGAGGGGGGAGGAAAGTCTGGCGACCCGGCCCCGCACCCCTGACCCTTGTGTCCGTTAGGCCGCTGGGCAAACATCGCGGCAGCCGCAGGTGGCTCTCTCCCGCGGCTGCCGTGTGTTGGATCGTTGGTCCGTCTCAGGATGCGAGCCGCCGTACCACCTCACGTGCGCCCTTCCGGTACACGGTGAGGCAGACCAGTTCGTTGTCCGGATCGCGGACCTCCCACCAGCGGCTCTTCGTCTGCTTGACGATGGTGTAGTCCGGCTTCGCGGCGGCAGCGGGCACGGGATCCTTCGGCTCCTGTGGCATCGTCGACTCCATCCTCTTGACCCGGCCGTCCAGCAGGGCAGCTTTGGTGAGCGGGCGGCCTTCGGGTCGTTTCGTTGTTAGACTGGCCGTGTTCTTCCTGGCGGAGGAGCGGCCAGCCTTTCGTTTGTCCCTGCTGGGTATTAATATAGTTGACCGTCGTCGCTTGTCAACTCCAACAATACCCAACTGCATGGATTTCCTGGAAGCCATGGAGCGCCTCAAGCGTGCTGTGACCGACGACGAGATCGCGGCGGCAACCGGCGTTTCCACCAATACGATCCGCCGGACACGCGCTGATCCGGCCACGCGGAATTATCGCCCGGCCCCCCGAGGGTGGGCACCCGTGCTGGCACGATTGGCTGGCGAACGCGCTAAAGAGTTGCTGAAGCTTCGAGAGGAACTTGAAGCACTTTCCCGTTCACCGAACGCTTGACTCGGCGCTGATGCGGCCTAACAATCAGCTGCAGGGGCGGGGCCTTGCATGTGAACCCCTTCCCCGTTGGCGTCCCCGGTGAGCTTGCGTCGGCCGCGCGGGCGTACCTTAACCGCGCGGAACTGACCCCCGAGCGCTTCAGTCACGGTAGGCTTCTCTTGCGGCTGCCGCGATGGCCAGCGGCCTAACATCAAGGGGCCGGGGTGCGGGGCGGACGCGCAGCACTGTTGCTCACCCCCTTAATGTTGTAACATCACTGCCTGTCGCCGGTGGACAAAATTCTTGACCGAAACTACTGGCGACTGCATTCTATACGACTCAGACCAAAGTCTGAGTTTCGGGGTGCGCCTCTTCGCGACCCACCGTTCGGCACTTAATTCCTTCTCTCAGACTTGATGCCATGGAGTTCGTGATTGCCTCATTCGTGCGACTATATGGTGAGTACATCAACGCCCTTCCGTTGGACGATAACCTGCAGCTAATGGTCGCCGCACCAGATCGCATTCCGAGGGCAGTCTTGGATGAGATCCCGGCGCTCGCGGATGGCATTGCTGCTCTGGATGACGCCGTGAAGTGGTGGAACGCGAACCATGATCGATATGCCGGCTCAGATCGTATCCTTCGGCTCCACTGCCTACTGTCGGCCGTTGATCGGGTGCTCGAGGCCGTGGGAGCAGTCCGGTTCAAGGAACCAGGAGGCGAGCTCGCTGTCGGGCGACCTTGGTGGCACTGCTACCTTCACCAAGCGAACGCACGGAAACGCCTCCGGGCTGGTGCACGAACCTCGGTCACATCGCGGCCGTTTGCGAACATTCGGTGGCTCCCTGCCCATCCGAACAGGCTAAAGGACGCCGCCTTCCGCAAGCATCTCAGAGGTGCTCTCGTCAAGGAAAACGACCCGACGCTACGGATCGGCCTGTGCGTCCTCGGTTGCGACGCCCAAGCCGCGTTCTCGCTTGAGCCGGCTATGGATCGGCGTCACGGCGTCTACGGCTTCCGCGGAACGGAGGTAGCGTGGCACGGCCCAGCCGGCGAGAGCGTGGCTTCGGAGTTGATCGCGTGCTTAAAGTGGGCGCGTGAGGCGCGGGTACACGTTCTCTGCTTTCCGGAACTCGCCGTCGACATGGCTGGACGCGAGGTGCTCGCACGCGAACTCGAAAAAGATCCGGGAACCATCGCGCTCGTGGTGCCTGGGAGTTTCCACCAGATCGCCTCTGATGGCCCGGAGCGCGTTAACCGCGCACCTGCGTGGTTGCTTGGCGAAACAGGCCTCAGCGGAGAGGGGGGCTTCGACAAAACCGATCCGTTCAACAGTGGCGCGGCGGAATTTGCCGAACTTTTTCAAGACATTCCGGAAGACTGCGTAGAGTGCAAGGAAGATATCCGGCCGGGAACTGGCTTGACGGTGATCGAAACTCCGGTTGGGCACTTTGGCATTGCAATCTGTAAAGATGCAACCAACCATACTCTGATTGAAGGCTATGGAAATGCGGTGGACCATCTGCTGGTCCTCTCGATGAATCCTCGGGGCACTTCCGTGTTCTGGGCGCAGGGGGGAGAAAGTATCGTCCGGCGCCACGGCGCCTCGATGGTTTACGTCAACTCCGCCCAAGGCATTCCGAAGACCGACGAAGGGGCTGACCTGGTCTTCACTTACTTCCCCCAGCACACCGGACTTCGAAACAGGCTCTACCGCTATAACGTGCTGGGAACTGCGATCGCGCGCGCGGCCGGGCAACCTCCGCCTCCGTCTGGCACGCGCCATCCGGAGCGACCTGCAGAGATCCACTGTGTGCCACCGAACATGCGAGTTTTGATCGAAGTCCCTATTCCGCAGACTCTTCTCGATACTTAGCAAGCGCATCCAACGAACCACCAACGAAGCCGAGCTTGCACGAGTCCTGCATCTCCTACATTATTCGTTCCAGTGAAGGACCAGTGAGGCAACAGTGAATTCTTAATGGACAAGGAGTATACGATGAGGTTGGGAGAGGTGATGCTACGGTTGCGTCCTAACGCCGAGCTTATAGGGGACACTCTGCGCGACGTGTTCGTCGAATTGGGAGAGGGGGACGACGACGAACCCGCCAAGAGGGATACGCTCGAATCCTACTACCGTGAGGTCGTCCGATTCACGATCAACTGGATGGCCCGCTCGGATGAGGAGGCCCTGCGGACTCTCCATGCCAAAATCACAACGCAATTGGTGGCGTTGGGACCGAATCACCCTGCTAACCGCGACCTTACTGAAGGCGAATGGCTGGGAATGCACCTGCGCGGGCTGACTGTCGTGATCTCGACGTACCTGCGAACTGATAACTTAGCAAAGCTGTTAGGCTTGGTGTCGGGCCAGCGCCGACGTTCGTGGCGTCGTACGCTGGTAGCAATGTTTACTGTTCGACGGCCAGTGCGGGCGGGGGACTTGGTCGAAATGGAGTTGCTGGAACAAGCGAACACCGCAGACTACACACTCAGGCAACTCGCCAAGGAGGGTCTTGTATGGCGCTGGGCCCACGGACCTGGGGCTGCCTATGCGCTCACGTGGTCCGGCGAGCAGGTTGCGGCTTTCCTGAGCACTGCGCGTTCGGGAGATCCCATTGCTGAGGTGCCGGGCGATGAGGTGAGGGGTGCTGGAGCACCGGCTCCGACGGGGGCAGGCGAACCAGTGACGAACCCGACTTTCTTAGGCGCCCGGCTAAGTGACCGAAAAACGTTACCCCCCCCAACCATAGGACAACATTCGGCTAAGCTGATGCCCGAGGTAATCCCGATCGGAAAGCATACTAACTCCCTCACGGCTGAATCGTATGCTCGCGCGGAGGACAGCCGTGCGCTTGTGTCAAGGGAGGAAGGCGCGGGAAACGCGATTGGAAGCTACGCCGAGACATTGGCGCTCTCGGAACCGGTCGGCGCCACCGCACCTGGTGGCGACGTGGCGTTCAGCGCGCTAAACAGTGTATTCGACCGGGAACTTGCGGGTGTACCATGACCACCGCCACGCGAACTTCGGCGCTCTACGAGGAGATGAGCCTAGTCTTCCTCGCGGTGGACCAGCTGAACGTCAACTTTGCTCACCGACAGTGGAAGGGACAAGCATCCTCCACTCACGAGGTGGTTCGCCGAACGTTCGACCGTCTCGCCACGGACGTATCCAATTGGCTACCAGTGTCCGAGATTCGGTCCCTGTTTCTGAGGTGCGGCATCTGCCCCGTGGTAAACCTGTCGGTCCTTGCTCGTTTGTTAGAGTGCATCGCGCATACAGAGAGGGTTGAGTTCCGGGCTGGGCCGCAGGATCCCCGCGGCGCATGGACCCTGCCCTCGGAACGCCATTATCCGCCGCCGCCGGGAGAGGAGGTGTTGTTTCAGGACCTGCACATCTACCGCATCGATGACCAGTTAAGCTTCTCCTCCGGCGGCCGCCTTTTCGCCGGCCTAGGCGAGGAGGTGGAGGACGTTGCCAAGCACCTGCCGGTGCGTCTCTATGACGAGTTTCTAGACCCGATCGCAGCGCTTCGAATGTACCTCACCCGCGTACACGATGTGCGGGAAGTTGAGGTCGGGCACTACCTTCAGAACTGGATCGTCACAACGTTCCGCATTCCGCACACTCAGGAGTTTCGCTTCACCCTCGCGAAAGTTTGTGACGCGGTTAACGAAATCTTCCATGGCGTGAGTCACCCTGCGCACCGGTCCCTCGCTGCGCGGGGCGCTACCCTCGGCACTAGCCTGCTGGTTCAAACGATCGCACGCTTGCTGGACGGCGTGGGGAAGGAGTCGCTTTCATATGCGTTGGGCGTCTTTCTGTTCTTGCGCAAGCGGAGACTACTACGCTTCCGCTATCAGCTACTCGAAGTACCGCTCTCAGATCCTTCGGCACCCGCGGGGTCGTCCTCCGATTCTGCCCGCGAGCGCGTAGTGGGCCGCGCCGCGCATCGTCGCCAGTGCGTTAGCATGCTTCGGCCTCTTGAGTACACATTCCTGCAGACGGCTATATTCGGCATACAGATTGGTATCCAGGGGCTGAATTTCGTCCTACGCGGTGGGCTCCTACCGCGTGTCGCGACGGGGCGTACGTTTGTCATCAGTGGCCCTCCGGGTAGCGGAAAAACGCTTTTCGCACTCCAACTGCTCTGCGACATCGCTGCCAAAGGAGGCCTCGGCGTCTACTGCTCGCTAGAAGAAGACTACGATAGCATTTTAGAGCGCCTCGTAACATTCGACCTCATTCGTCCGAGCTTCCGCGTTTTGCTCGGGAAGGATGAGCCGCTTGAACTCCTGCGCAGTGAGCGCGCTACGGCCGAGGAGCATCCGTGTGGGACATTGCTCCTATACCAGCTTCCGCACGGGGAGCCGGCCCGTATTAGCGAAATCGTCGAAGAGCTAACGAGAGACACTGCGTACAACGTTCGTGCTCTCGTACTTGATTCTTTGAATGCGCTCACGTTTGAGGAAAATATTCAGCAGGATCGGATACGAACTTCCTTATACAGCATCGTAAGAGAGGTGGAGGATCATCGGTTCTTCGGGTTCTTCCTTAGTGAAGCGGACGACCCGCGGCTGGGGGTTGTGGCGTACCTTGCTGACACCGTACTAGAACTCACACCGAGCGAGCGCGGGCAGATGCGACGGTTGGAGGTGCGGAAATCGCGCACTCAGGATTACCACCGCGGTCCCCACCCGTTTCACCTTGCTGAGCGAAAAGGCATCGTTGTCTTTCCTTCGCTAGGCTCGGTAAGGGACACCATTCGACGCCGGGTTACGGCCACGCTCAGCCAGCACCGGCACATTCCCCTCCCGGCGGAGTTGGGTAACTCACTGGGCGTACCGTACCTACAGGAGAAGAGCTCGGTGCTCATAGCCGGGGCACCGGTATCAACCGTTCTTCAGTTTAGCCTTCAACTCTTTACAGAGCCCTCTAACGATGAGCGTCGTCCTTTGCTCAACCGTTTAGGGACAAGCGGGCGAGTACGAAACGCGTTGATTGTGACCTTCAACACATCAGAGGTGCGGTTCAACCAGATCCTCCGCCGGAACCGCGCTCTGCACAGCCGGTGGGTGAAGATGAGTTTCCAAGGCCAGCCGCAATTGCGTTGGTACTCCCCTGGTGGCAGCCTAACAGCCGACCAGGTATTGGCCGAACTGCGCCAATACATCCTCCGCGGGCGTCGATACGGACATCCGATCGAGCGCGTGCTCTTCTACGAGGTGGAGATGATCGATCGGCTCCTTCCCACTCTTGCCGCGGAAAAGCTGTTCTGGCCCACCATAATCCAGTTCCTCAACACTGAGGCAATCACCTCTATGTTCGTGGTGAATGAACTTGACGCGCATATGTCATCCGCAAGCCAAACGCTCGAAGCAGAGGCCGATTACTCGTTCAGGATCACCGAACGTCGTCCTTCCGACCCGCACGCGGGGGGGGATGAGTCGCCGGTCGAGAGTGCAGCAGTCATAACGGACTCTACCAAGGCGCCGGCAGTGTACGTTGAGACACGACGAATCCCAAAGCTCTCCGGCTTTCGGACTGGTGGAGTGGCGCTCGCCGAGAGGGACGCCGACCTGATCAGGTAGGTGACGAGGAACCTGGGCAAACATCGCGGCAGCCGCAGGTGATCCCTCCCGCGGCTGCCGTGTGTTTCATCGCTGATCCGCTCAGGTGGCGAGCCGCCGCACCACTTCCCGCTCGCGCTTCCGATGTACCGTGAGGCACACCAGTTCGTCATTCGGGTCGCGCAACTCCACCCGCCCCTGGATCGGACGCGCCCCTAGACCCGCTCCTGACTGCGGTGCCCGGCGGGATTCCGGGCGCACCCGGGAGTGTGTGGCGGATCCCTCGGTCGCTGCGGACTGCGGAGCGCGGGCCGGTTTCGCGTGGCCGCTTCCTCGGGATGACACCGATGCGCGGGACCCTGAACTGCGGGTTTACCCGCCGCTGGACCGCACGAACTGCAGCTCGTGGAGCCTCGAGTACAGCCCGCCCTGCCGCAGCAGCTCGCCATGCGTGCCGCGCTCGCGAAGCTCGCCGTGGTGAAGCACAAGGATTTGGTCCGCGCTCTGGACGGTGGACAGGCGATGCGCGATCACCAGCGAGGTGCGCCCGCGCATCAGCTCCGCCAAGGCCTCGTCGATCTGTGCCTCCAGCTCCGAATCCACCGAGCTGGTGGCCTCGTCCAGCACCAGCACCAGCGGCTCGAACGCCAGGGCCCGCGCGAACGACACCAGCTGCCGCTCGCCCACGCTCAACGAAAGCCCGCGCTCCCCCAGCGGCTGCGCGTATCCGCCGGGCAGCCGCTGCACGAACCGGTCGGCCCCCACGCGAACCGCCGCCTGGCGCACCGCCTCGTCGCTGATCCCCTCGTCGCCCAGCCGAATGTTTGACGCCACGTCCTCGCTGAACAGGAACACGTCCTGGAGCACCAGCGAAATGCGCCCGCGCAGCTCAGCCACGGCCACGCGGTGGATGGGCACCCCGTCGAAGCGCACCTCGCCGCGGCTGGGCTCGTAGAACCTCATCAGCAGCGAGATGATGGTGCTCTTCCCCGCCCCGGTGGCGCCCACGATGGCCACGCGCTCCCCCGGCCGCGCCACGAAGCTCACCCCACGCAGCACCCACTCGCCCTCGTCGTCGTAGCGGAACCAGACGTCGCGGAACTCGATTTCGCCCCGCCCCGGCTCCGGCAGCCGAAGGGGCTCGGCCGCGTCGCGCACCTCGGGCTCGGTGTCCAGCAGCTCGAAGATGCGCTCCGACGCCGCCATGGCGCCCTGCAGGATGTTGTACTTTTCCGACAGGTCCTGGATGGGACGGAAGAAGCGGCGCGTGTACTGGAGGAAGGCCGCCACCACGCCCACCGTCATGGCCCCCTGGATGGTCTCGCCGCCCCCGTACCACAGGATCAGCGCCAGGGCCACGGCCGTTAGCACCTCGATGACGGGAAAGAACAGGGCGTAGTAGGTGATGGAGCGCAGGTGCGCCTCCAGGTGGTCGGCGTTCACCTGCTTGAAGCTCTCCATCACCGGCCGCTCGCGCCCGAAGAGCTGCACCACGCGCAAGCCGGAAACGTGCTCCTGCGTAAAGGCGTTGATGCGCGCCAGCCGCACCCGGATGTCGCGGTACGCCGTGCGGATCAGCCCGCGGAAGGTGAACGTGGTCACCGCCACCAGCGGCAGCACGGTAAAGGTCACCAGCGCCAGCCGCCAGTTCAGCTGAAGCATCAGCCCCAGGATGAAGAGCACGGTGAACACGTCGCCGAACACGGTGACCAGACCGGACGAAAAGGCTTCGTTCAGCTGCTCGACGTCGTTGGTCACCCGCGTCATCAGCCGGCCGACGGGGTTGCGGTCGAAGTAGCGCAGCGACAGCCGCTGAAGGTGCGCAAACACCTCCGTGCGCAGGTCGAACATCACCCGCTGCCCCAGCCAGGTGGTCAGCAGGGTGTGCAGGTACTCGGTGGCGAACGCCAGCACCAGCGCACCCACGTAGAACGCCACCAGCCGCGTCAGCAGGGCTGCGTCGCGCTCGGGGATGGCCCGGTCCAGCGCCACCTTGGTCAGGTACGGCCCCGCCAGCTCCAGCGCGGCCCCGGCAAAGAGCAGTAGCAGCGCCAGCGCCACGCGCCACTTGTAGGGGCGCAGGTAGCCGATCATGCGGCGCAGGAGCCGCGCGTCGTAGGCCCGGGCGTCGGGCTCCAAGGCGTCGTCGCTCACGCGCGCACCCGGGGGAAAATGACCGATGACATGAGGCGGAAGGTATCGGCGGCGGGGCGGGCGGGCAACGCGCGCGGGCCATCGTTGACAACGCTGTAACGCCCGAATAGCTTGCGCTTACCTCCCTCCCGGCAACTCACGGGGCCACACGCTCCATTACGCCACACACCCGCATGTCACTGGCCCGTTCCCCCGGTGCCGCGACGCTCCGCGCCTCCGCGCTGGCGATCTGTGCCGCCGCGTTCCTGGCGCTCGCCGCATGCGGCCGGCAGGGCGGCGAGCCCCTGCTGCTGGGGCTCGCGGTGCCGCTGACCGAGGTCGACGACAGGGGCGATCACGAGCCGGGGCGGCAGACCCCCGAAGTCATCCGCGGCTACCTGGAGCACGTGGGGCAGGACGTCGGTCCGCCCGCCTTCGAGGGCGTGGCCGGAAGAGTGGCATTCGATAGCAACGGAGATCCGGTGAACAAGCAGTTCACGCTGGGAGTGATTCAGGGCGGACGCATCGTGCTGCCCCGGGGGGCCCGATGAGCGCGGCGTGGCAGATGGGCCGGGGGCGCGGCACCCTCAAGCGCTGGCTGTACCTGGGCGGCGCCGTCATCGTAGCCGTGTCGATGATCGGCGCCGTCACCTCGGTGATGGTGCTGCAGAAGCTGTCGCGCGACATGGAAAGCCGCATGTCGCAGCTGCGCATCAGCTCCGAGATCGGCACCTCGCTGGAGTCGCTGATCCTCAACCAGATCGCCGCGGGCGAGCGCTACCTGGTGAGCCCCGACCCGCAGTTCGCGCAGGCGTTCTCGCAGTACGGAAGGCAGGCGCACGAGTCGCGGCGCCGCTACCGCGACCTGGAAAACCTGTCCACCGCCGAGAGCCAGCAGATCGCGGCCATCGAGCAGGCACACCAGCGCATCGAGGTGGAGTACGCCCTGGCGCACGCACAGGTAGACGTGGGCGAGCGCGACGCGGCGCTGCGCCGCGTCGCGGTGGTCCGCCCGCAGACGCGGGAGCTGGAGCAGTCCATCCGCGCCATCAGCGCCGCGCAGACACAGAAGGTGACCGACGCCGCCCGCGAACTGCGCGGCGAGGTGAGCCGCTGGCAGCTGCTGCTGGGCGCCCTGGGGCTGCTGGCGGGCCTGTTCACCGCCGGGCTCATCTACCTGGTGCTGCGGCAGATCCAGACGCCGCTGCGCACGCTGGAACTGGCCGCCACGCAGCTGGGCGAGGGCGACCTTCGCGTGAGCTTCAACGGCCAGACGGCGGGGATGACGCGCGAGTTCGCCACGCTGGCCGGCGCCTTCGAGCAGATGGCCGGGCAGCTGCGCAACATCGTGGGCGAAACCGCGGGAACCGCGCAGCGCATCAGCAACTTCGCCTCGGACCTGTCCAGCATCAGCGAAGAGGTGGCCGCCTCCAGCGGCGAGGTGGCCACGGCCATGGTGGGCATCGCCGGCGGCGCCGAAACGCAGTCGCAGGGGCTGCAGGCCACCCGGGACGCGCTCGAAGAGATGGGGCAGCGCTCCGAGGAGATCGCCCACGCATCGCAGATGGTGACGTCGCTTTCCGAGCAGATCTACGTGGTGGCCGCGCAAAGCCGCACCGAGGTGTCGGGGGCGCTGCAGCGGCTGCTGGAGATCCGCGAGGTGGTGACCGAGTCGGCCAGCCAGGTGAACGAGCTGGCGCAGACCTCGGCGCAGATCGACCGCTTCGTGGAGACGATCACCGCCATCGCGCGGCAGACCAACCTGCTGGCGCTGAACGCGGCCATCGAGGCGGCGCGCGCGGGCGAGCACGGCCGCGGCTTCGCGGTGGTCGCCGAAGAGGTGCGGAAGCTGGCCGAGGGCTCGGCCCGCGCGGCCAACGAGGTCGCGCAGAACGTGCAGGCCATCCGCGGGCGCATCGCCGAGGTGGTGGGCACCATGGGGCGCAGCACCGAAAAGGTGGCCGACGTCGAAGAGGTGTCGCGCGGCGCCGACAGCGCGCTGGAGCAGATCCTGGCGGCGGTGGACGGGGTTCGCCTGGCCGCCAACCAGGTAGAGGAAGCCGCCGTGCGCAATTCGCAGGCGATGGGCGGAGTGGAGTCGGCGCTGACGGACGTGTCCACCACCTCCGAGACGCACGCCGCCGCCGCCGAGGAGGTCTCGGCCGCCGCCGAAGAGCAGTCGGCCGCCACGCAGGAGATGTCGGCGTCGAGCGCCGAGCTGCTGCACGCCGCCGAGCGCATGCGCGAGCTGGTCAGCGGCTTCAAGACCTGATCGCGGTGGCTCGATGAACACGAGAAGCCCGCCTCCCGGTTCCGGGGGGCGGGCTTTTCCGTGTGGATCATCCGCAGTCAATCGGTATCAACATGCGTTGCCGTTCGCCACGGCTTGTCATCCAGAGGCCCAAGCGCACCGAACCGGCCCGCAAGCCGTGCCATGCGGGCCGAAGGATCTTGCTGAGGCCGCCTCGATGCCGGGGTGCGGCAAGCGGGCACTACAGCTTGGGCGCGTCCCGCGGGCTGGCAAACGGTGCGAATCGACGGGTGCCGGCGCATTCCCCTGGGAGCCCCCTCTCCCCGGCCCTCTCCCCCGCTGCGCAGGGGAAAGGGAGAATTCGCGTGCGTTTCGGCTGAAGGCGTGCGCGATCCGGGGCCCCCCGCGGGGCTCGATGCGCGTTGGCTGCTCCGGCGCAGTCCCCGGGCTGCCCTCTCCCCCGACCCCTCTCCCGCAAGCGGAAGAGGGGAGAATTCGACCGCGCTTCGGCTCGCCCCGTGCGCGCGACTCTGGTGTGTACAACCCTCTCCCGCTTGCGGGAGAGGGTGGCACGCGTGTCAGCGCGGCCGGGTGAGGGCCCCACGGCAGCCGAGGTCTCGGCTACAGTGACCGCTGCCGCGCCCTGGCTGGTACGTGCCCCATGCTAGATCCTTCGCCCCGCATGGCTCGTCGTACGGGAGACTACGGTGCGCCTGGGGCTCAGGATGACAGGCTTTCGTTCGCCATTCTGCTGCCGGAGCACGCCCCAGCCTGGTGTGTACACCCTCTCCCGCTTGCGGGAGAGGGTGGCACGCGTGTCAGCGCGGCCGGGTGAGGGCCCCCGCGAGGCCGAGGTCAACGCTTCCCTGACCCGCTGACGCGCACCGCGGCTACTGGATGACAGCTCGCGCTCCCTCGCTTGGGAGCATGAAAAGGGCGGCCCCCTTGCCGGGAGCCGCCCTTCGTCCGTCCGACCGCCGCCTGTCAGGCCGCGCTGCCGACGCCCAGAAGCTTCTGAAGCTCCTCGGGCGACAGCTCCTTGCCCGCGTGCTTGCCCATCTTGCGGCCACGCGAGGCCCGCGCCTCCTTCTTGGTCTCGGGGGGCATGGTAACCGTGGTCACCTGCGGCGCGCCGTCGATGCTCTCCTCGGCGAACACGCTGAACCCGGGCACGTTCACCCGCATGATGCGCGAACCCAGCAGGTGCTCCACCGCCGCCACGTCGCCGATCTCGCCGCCCGACATGAACGTGATGGCCACGCCCGTCTCGCCGGCGCGCGCCGTACGTCCCACGCGGTGCACGTAGCCCTCGGGATCGCGCGGGGCGTCGTAGTTGATCACGTGGCTGATGCCCTCGACGTCGATGCCCCGCTGGGCCACGTCCGTCGCGATCAGCACCTTCACGTCGCCGCTGCGGAACGCCTCCAGCGCCCGCACCCGCTGCGCCATGTTGCGGTCGCTGTGCATCACCTCCACCGTCAGCCCGGCGCGCGTCAGCTGGCCGGCGATGCGGTCGGCGCCGAACTTGGTGCGGCTGAACACCAGCGCCGTCCGAACCTCCTCCTGCTTGAGGATGTGCAGCAGCAGCTCGGTCTTCTTGCTCGTTTCCACCGGGTAGACGAACTGCTCCACCCCCTCGGCCGTGGTCACCTTGGGCGCCGCCTCGACGGTGATAGGGTCGTTCAGCAGCTCGTAGGCGAGCGACTTCACCGAGTTGGGCATGGTGGCCGAGAACAGCAGCGTCTGGCGCCCCGTCCGCCGGCAGCGCCGCATGATCTGGTCGATCTGCGGCTTGAAGCCCATGTCGAGCATGCGGTCGGCTTCGTCCAGGATCAGCACCTCGACGTTGCTCAGGTCTACGTTGCCGCGCTCCAGGTGGTCGTTCAGGCGGCCGGGCGTGGCCACCAGCACCTCGATGCCGGCGCGCAGGTCGCGGAGGTCCTTGTCCAGCGGCGTGCCGCCGTACACGATGCCCACGAACAGCTCGGTGCCGCGCGAATACATCCGGGCGTTGTCGGCCACCTGGATGGCCAGTTCCCGGGTGGGGCACAGCACCAGCGCGCGCAGCCCTTCCTTGCCGCGAAGCCGGTTCAGGGTGGGGAGCATGAAGGCAGCGGTCTTGCCCGTGCCGGTGGGCGCGCGGCCCAGCACGTCACGGCCCTCCAGGGCGAAGGGAATGGCCTGCTGCTGAATGGGGGTGGGGATTTCATAGCCCAATTCCCTCACGTTCCGGAGAAGCTCCGGCGCAAGGTCCAACTCGTCGAATCGCATTCTTTTTCCTGTTCCGTATTTCCGCAGCGTGCCCGGGCTCGTCACTTCCGGGTCAGATTGCGTGCGGCCCGCACAGTTTCGCGTCGGCGGACCGCAAGGTGAATTTCGTTTCTTCTCGCAAACCCCTGAATATAAGGCATTTGCGGGTTCCACGCCACCCCGCGGTCCGTCCGTGGCTGAAAACGTTCGCCCTACGCGTCGCCGGGAAACGCGATGAACTCCGGCGGCACCGCATCAGCCAGCCAGACGCCGTTCTCCGATTGGTAGAAGGCGTGCCCCGCCGCGTGCATGCGCCCCGCCTTCACCCGCAGCACCACCGGCCTGCCGTGCCTCCCGCCGACCGCCTCCGCCGTCCGCTCGTCCAGCGACAGGTGCACGTGCGTGCGGCGCCCGGGCCGCAGCCCCTCGCGGCGGATCGCTTCCACCGATTTCGACGCGGTGCCGTGGTACAGCACCTCGGGCGGCGTTTGCGGCTGCAGCCCCAGCTCTACGCGAACGGAGTGGCCCTGGCTGGCGCGGATCCGCTGGCCGTCGTCGCTGAACGCGAACCGCTGCTTGTCGTTCTCCGCCACCACGCGGTCCAGCATGGGCCGATCCAGGGTCACGCCGGCTCGGGCGCACGCGTCCAGGAGCACGTCGACGTCCACCCACCCCGCTTCGTCCAGGTCGATCCCTACCTCCTCCGGCCGGTGGCGCAGCACCAGGCTCAGGAACTTGCTGGCGCGAACGAGTGAGCGGTCCATGGCGGGTCGGGAGTGAAAGTATCCGAAAGAAGGGCCGCACGCAGAGACGCCGAGCCGCAGAGAGAGAAAGGAAGCGAGAGAAAGAGGAGGAGACCACGACCCCGGCTCTCCTCCTCTTTCTCTTCTTTTCCCTGCGTCTCTGCGTGAGGCTGCTTTTTGTCGATCAGCGGCTGCGGGAGGTCTCGACCAGCAGCGTGTAGTCGCCCGTTTCCTCGGCGCCGAAGGAGTTGGCGCGGATCACGTACTCGCCCGTGGCGGGAAGCGTCACCTCCAGCAGCGTGTTGGTGCCTTCGCCGCCGTCGTCCATCGAAGCGACCTCCTCCCACGTGCCGTTCACCATCCGGCCGATCGCCACGTAGGTGTCGAAGTCGTCCGACATCATCTGGATCTTCAGCGCCTCGCCTTCGCGACCCTGGTACGACCACAGGTCGTAGTACGAGTTGTCGGCCTCCAGCACGGCGTCGTCTTCGTCCAGCACGCCCTGTGCGCGAACCCCGGCCTGCAGCGGCTGCGCGGGCTGCGGACCGCGGACCGCGGCCCGCTCCTCCAGCCGAAGCGTGTACGCGCCGGTGCCCTCGCCCAGGGGGCTGACGCGGATCACGTACTGGCCATCTTCCTCCAGCGTCATGCGCAGCATGGAGTTGGTGCCCTCGCCGCCCGCCCCGTCGTCGTCGCTTTCCAGCTCCTCGAAGTTCGCCCCCTCCATGCGCCCCACCCGCAGGAAGGTGTCGAAGTCGCCGGACTCCAGGGTGATGGCGATGCGCTGCCCGGCGCGCCCGGTGAAGGTGTAGGCGTCGTAGAAAGCGTCGTCCTCGTCCGAGACGTTGTCGGTGGCGGCAATCTGGCCCGTGACGGGCTGCCCCGGGGTGATGGCCTGCGACGCCCCGGTGGTCGGCACGGGCGCCTGGGCCAGCGACAGCGTGTATGCCCCGCGGCCCTCCTCGGTGAACGACTGGGCGATCAGCACGTACGCGCCGGTGGCGGGAACGGTAAAGCGCATACGGGAGTTGGTGCCGTCACCGCCGCTGCCCCCATCATCGTCGGAGTCCACCACGTCCATCACCGGGCCGTACAGCCGGCCCAGGGTGAGGTACGTGTCGAAGGTGTCGGACTCCATGGTGGCCACCAGCTGCTGCCCGGCTGTGGCGTCGAACCGGTACGCATCGAACCGTCCGCGCTCCAGCCCGGCGGGATTGGTATCGGCCAGGCTGCCCTGCACCGTCTGGCCCACGCGGATGGGGGGCGCCGTCCCGGGCTGCATCTGCAGGCCGCCGGCGGACGGGGGGGCACAGGCCGCCATCAGGCACGCCGCCGCGATACCGGCTGCCCCACGCTGCATCATGATCATCGGATGGTTGGAAGTCTGGGGGATGGATCGCCGGACCGGCAGCCCGGGCGTGGACCTGCGGCACGAGCGTGAATCTACGGCGCTACGGCCTGTGCGAAAGGAGTTCGTCGACTTTCGCGCTCAGCCGCGCCCGGGCCGAAGACTCGCACCCGGCCCTTACTGCTGCTGATCGGCCTTCGACCGGCCCAGGATGAACGCCGACACCGCTGGGGCGAATGAATTCGCGGCAACGACCACACGAAGTCCACATTCGTGGACTACCGGCTGTGGCGGGGGGTTCGGACCGGTTCGCGTGCCCCTGCTCACAAGCCCCTGAGTGCTCATCGTCACTGAAGAGGGGCGCGACTCGTTGCCGCGCCCCTCTACGTTTCGTTCCTGCTCCTGTGGGATCGGGTGCCGTGCCTCGCTCCCCCGGCCTTTCTTCCGGCTATCGGCCATCTTCCCGCTGTCTCACCTGTTGAAACGCACGCCCAAGATCGCTCCAGACGGCGTTCCAATCCGATGCGAGCGCCGCGCTGTCCGAAGGCAGACGCGCCCAGCGCCGGCTGTACCGGGCGGTGCCGCCGCGAATGTCGATCACCCGTCCAAAGCCACGGACGAGGTGCTTCGTGTACTCTCGCATACCGAGGCCCTTCATGGTTTCGTCCCCGTGTGAGCCGCAGAGACGTGCTCGTACGACGCATCTTCCAATCTAAGCACGCCCCACGCCTCCGTCCAGATTTGCGTTCTACACCCGGTCGGAGCGGATCCCACGTCTCCTTCGTCCGCGCTCAGGCCGCCGCGGGACGCATGGCACGCGCCTGCCGCGAGCCCGCGTGCAGCCAGGTGCGCGCGGCGAGCGCGGCGACTAACACCCAGGCCAGCAGCGATCCGGCGGCCAGCGCCATGGCGGGCGAGGCGTCCAGGATGGCACGGCCCTGCACCGTCTGCCAGGCGATGGCGGCCACGGCCGCGAGCCAGGCGATCCCCGCCGCGTGGATCCACGGACGCGCCCGCGCCGCGCCCACGGCGGCCCAGGTGAGCAGGATGGCGACCAGCGGCAGCGCCTGCAGGCCGTGGAAGCCCGCCGCGTGCAGCGGCAGGATGCTGGCCCCGGACCCGGCGCGCGATCCCTGGACGGCGCTCATCCACAGCCCGGCGGCGAACGCGGCGAAGGTGGACGCGGCGCCGTAGCGAAGGGCCAGCAGCAGCGGCGCGTCGGCGCCGTCCATCCGCCGCCGCAGGATCTTCCACGCCAGCACCGCGAACAGCACGATCATCCCCAGCGCGGTGAGAAAGAACACGCCGCCCAGGATCTGGTCCCGCACCGGAGCCACCTTGCTGAAGCGCGGGTCCAGCCCACGGGCGATCTGCACGGTTTCGACGAGGTATGCGTACAGCGTCAGCACCACGCTGAACCCGCGCCAGGTGGCCAGCCCGCGCGGGGAAAAGCGGGCCAGCGGCAGGCACAGCACCAGGGTGAGCAGGTAGATGCCGACGGCGATGTCGAACGTCATCGCCTTTTGCAGGTGACCCTCCGGCGCCACGAACTCGCCCCCGCGAATACCGATGGCCGCCGCGCACCCCAGCCCCAGGACGATTCCCAGCACGCCCAGCGCGCTCAGCACCCGCTCGCGCCGGTAGACGGCCATCACCCGGCCGAACGCCTCCCGCCCCGCGGCCGCCAGCCCGCGCTCCGCGGAGACGATTCCCACGGCCAGCTCCGTTTCCGCCGGCTGGGCCAGGGCCTCGCGACGGCCGCGGCTTAGCCGGCGAAGCGCCAGGTAGCCCACGTAGCCCAGGGGGCCGAACATCAGCGTGAACACCAGCACGATCGACTGCACGGGCAACGGCAGCTGTCGGTCGGCCATGTTGTCGCGGTAGATCATCAGCGCCACCGCCTGGTCGAAGGCCAGGATGTGGATCCACGCGACCAGCGCCACGTCGGGGTTGGCCAGCAGCCGGATGACACCCTCCGCGCTGCCGAAATCCCGCATGATGCCGGGGCCCAGCTGCGCCACCAGGGGAAGGATTCCCGCCAGGTACAGCACGGACAGGAAGACGGGAAAGATGGACCGCTCCGCGATCCACCGCGTCACCCGCCACGAGGGAAGCACGATCAGCAGCAGCCAGCCGAGCATGGCGATGCCGGCCACGTTGTAGAGGAACAGGTACATGCCAGGGGCTCCGGGCGAGGGGACCGGCGGGGGGATGGAGGTACAGCGAAGATAGGGCGGCCCCCACCGCCCATCCAGAGAGATGGAACGGACGAAGGCCCGGCCGGGTTTCGGCCGGGCCTTCTCGAGCGGCGCGCGAGGGGTTGGACGCGCGCCGGTGGATGTTCCGAGACTAGTCGGACGCGGGGCGCGGCCGGCCGATCTGGTAGTCGCGGGGCGGCTCGGCGCCCATCAGGTGCCGGACGAAGTAGTCCCAGCGGCGCCGCATCATGTAGTTGTTGTCGGCGCCGTAGCCGTGGCGCGCGTTGGGGAAGACCAGCAGGTCGAAGTCCTTGCCCGCCTTGATCAGCGCGTCGGCCACCAGCAGGGTGTTGTAGGGCGGCACGTTGTCGTCCATGCCGCCGTGGGCCAGCAGCAGCCTGCCGCGCAGGTTGGCGGCGTGCGTCTGGTTGGCCTCCTGGGCGTAGTTGTCCGTCTCGCCGTTCTTCACCAGCATCGCGTGGTACCGCTCGCCCCAGTCGTCCTCGTAGTTGCGGTTGTCGTGATTGCCCGACTGCGACACGCCCACGTCGAAGAAGTCGGGGTGCCGGAACATGGCCGCCGCCGTGGCGAACCCGCCGCCCGAGTGGCCCCAGATGCCCACCCGGTCGATGTCGATGAAGCGATGGCGCCGCGCCAGCTCACGCATCCCGGCGATCTGGTCCGGCAGCGTGTTGTCGCCCATGCGGCCGTAGTACGCGTCGGCGAACGCCTTGGAGCGGCCCGGCGTGCCCATGCCGTCGATCTGCACGACGATGAACCCCAGCTCGGCCAGCGCGTGGCTGTCGCCGCGGGCGGGCGAGAAGCTGCGGCTGCCCACGCTTCCCGACTGCGGACCCGGGTAGATGTGGTTGACGATGGGGTACGTCCGCGTGGAATCCAGATTGGACGGCGTGTACATCAGCCCGTAGATGTCCGTGGTGCCGTCGCGCCCCTTCATGCGGATGGGCGTGGGCGGACGCCACCCCGTCGCCAGCAGGCGCGAGATGTCGGCGCGTTCCAGCGTCTGCAGCACCCGTCCCGTCATGTCGCGCAGCACGGTGACCGGCGGCGTGTCGGGGGTGGAGTAGGTGTCGACGACGTACCGGCCGTCCGGCGAGAGGGAGACGGTGTGGTTGGCGTTCTCCGGCGTCAGCAGCCGCAGCCCGCGGCCGTCGAAGCCCACGCGGTACAGGTGCTGGAAGTACGGGTCGCGCCCCTGCTCCCTGCCCTGGCCCATGAAGTAGATGGTGCGCGTCCGCTCATCCACCCGCACGATGTCGACGACGTTCCCCTCGCCGGTGGTGATGCGGTTCTTCAGCCGCCCGGTCGCCAGGTCGTAGAGATAGAGATGCGTCCAGTTGTCGCGCTGCGACCACCAGATCAGCTCGTTGGAGCCGGGGAGCACGCGCCACAGGTTCTCCGTGAACGCCGCGTCGCCCACCTGCGTGTTGCTGCGCTCCTCGAACAGGGTGCGCACCTCGCCCGTGCGCGCGTTGGCCACGCGGAACCAGGCCGTCTTGTGGTCGCGCGAGCTGGAAACGAAGGCCACGTGCGAGCCGTCGGGATACCACTGCACGTCGCAGAGGGTGCCGCCGCCGCACTGCACGTGGTCCGACACGGTGGAGCGGTGCGCATCGGCCGGCATGTTCAGCCGCACCACCTGCGGCCGCCCGTCCGCCCCCCTGCCGATGATCACGCGATGGATGCGGAAGATCACGCTGTCGCCCGGAAGCGGGTACTTCCATGCTTCCAGCCGCGGCTCGCCCACGTTGGTCGACACCAGGTACATGTCGGAGGTGCCGCGGGCGTCGTGCTGGAAGGTGGCGATCTGCCGCGAGTCGGGCGACCAGGTGAGCACCGGGTCGTCGCCGTGCGTCCAGCCGGCGTTGTTGGTGGCGTAGCCGAACTCCCGGGTGCCGTCGCGGGTCAGCTGCGTCTCGGCGCCGGTGGACAGCTCCTTCGCCCACAGGTTGAAATCGCGGATGAACACCGCCCAGCGCCCGTCGGGCGAAACGCTGGAGTTCTCCGGCGCGCCGGGCGCCGCCGCC
The DNA here is from genome assembly GCF_036388275.1 of Longimicrobium sp. Classification (NCBI taxonomy): domain Bacteria; kingdom Pseudomonadati; phylum Gemmatimonadota; class Longimicrobiia; order Longimicrobiales; family Longimicrobiaceae; genus Longimicrobium; species Longimicrobium sp. Next base: position 187,014 of record NZ_DASVSF010000060.1, on the reverse strand, counting down.
GACGAGTCGGCCGGGGCGCAGGTGTACGCCTGCAGGTCGCAGCTCCACTGGCGGTTCTGCGCGCGCACCGTGATGGAGCGGCTGTCCTTCGCCAGCTCGAACGGGGGGATCTGGCCTGCCTGCACGGGGCGGCCGGAGACGGCGGCCAGCGCCGACGCAAGGCGCGTGGGGTCGAACAGCGCCTCGCGGGTGCGCCGCGCCGGGTCTACCACGAAGAAGGCGCTGCCCCCCGGGGTGGTAGCGCGGTACCAGAACCGCCCGTCCTCCAGCCACGTGGGGCGGGCGGCGATGCCGCTGACCAGCGGCGCGGTGTTGGCGCCCAGGAACCGCTCGGCACGGGCGTAGTCCTGGGCGGTTAGCTGGCGCGGCTGCTGCGCGGCGGCGGGCGCGGCGAGCAGCAGCAGGGCAAGGGCGTAAATGCGCATGGAACTCGTTTGCGGTACGTGAGCGGAACGCGGAACCCGCGTCGGAGCGATCAGCCTGCGTATCATTGCGGAGAACGCCGCGCCGCGCCAGCCCCCGCGCGGAAAAAGGCCCGGCCGAGAGAATCCCGGCCGGGCCCGTCGAATCGATGGAGACGGATCGTCGTCAGGCGATCATCAGCATCGGGTCTTCCAGGTACTGCTTCAGCGTCTGCAGGAACGCCGCACCCGTTGCACCGTCGATCACCCGGTGGTCACAGGAGAGGGTGACGCGCATCCGCTGGCGGATGGCCATGTTCCCGTCGTCGTCCACCACCACCTTGGGGGTGATGGCGCCCACGGCCAGGATCGCCGCCTCGGGCGGGTTGATGATCGCGGTGAACTCCTCGATGCCGAACATCCCCAGGTTGCTGATGCTGAAGGTGCTTCCCGTGAACTCCTCGGGCTTCAGCTTCTTTTCCCGCGCCCGGCCAGCCAGCTCCTTGACCTCGCGCGAGATGTCGGAGATGCCCTTGAGGTCGGCGTCGCGGATCACCGGCGTGATCAGCCCCTCGTCGATGGCCACGGCCACGCCGATGTGCACCTGCTCGAAGAGGTGGATGGCGTCGCCCGTCCACGCCGCGTTCACGAACGGGTGCCTGCGCAACGCGACGGCGACGGCCTTGATCACCAGGTCGTTGGGGCTGGTCTTGACGCCCTCCTTGGCAAAGCGCTCGTTGATGCGGCCCCGCAGGGACATCGCTTGGCCCATGTCCACCTCGATGGTGAGGTAGAAGGTGGGAACGGGGCCGATGGACTGCGCCAGGCGACGCGCGATGGTCTTGCGCATCTGCGTGAGCGGGTGCGCACGGAAGCGCGCGTCCGTCGACACCGGCACGGGCGCGGGCGCAGGGACCTGCGGCTGCGCGGCTTCGGCCGGGGCAGCTGGCGCGGCGGCCGCCGCCGGGGTGCCGCCGCGGGCGACGGCCTCCTCGATGTCGCGCTTGACGATGCGCCCGCCCGGCCCGCTGCCCTGCACGGCGCCAATCTGCATCCCCGCCTCTGCGGCCAACTTGCGGGCCAGAGGCGAGGCCTTTACCCGCCCGCCGTCCGCCCCGCCCTCGGCGGAGACGGTGGAGGGCTGCGCCTCGGCGGACGTTGCCTGTGGCTTGGCGTCGGACGTGGGGGTGGGCGACGCATCGGCCTGCGGTGCTCCGGCCTCATCCTGCGCCGCCGAGCCCGCTTGGGACGCAGCCGGAGGGCTGGCCTCGCCTGTGGCGGCCGCCGGAGCCGGCGACGGCTTGGCGTCGGCCCCGCCCGTGAGGCTGGAGACGTCCTCGTCGGCCCCGGCGATCACGGCGATCATGGTGCCGACCGGCGAGGTTTCGCCGTCGCCGATCAGGCGCTTGCGAAGCACGCCCGAGCCTCGGGCCACCAGCTCCATGGTGGCCTTGTCGGTCTCGACCTCGGCCAGGACGTCGCCTTCCTTGACGTCGTCGCCCTCGTTCTTCAGCCAGCTGATCAGGCGCCCCTCTTCCATCGTGGGGGAGAGCGCCTCCATGTAGACTTTCGTCGCCATCGTCGTCTCGGAGAAGTGCGTGAGTGCGTTGGTGCGTCAGTGCGCGAGGGGAAGGGACTTCCGCACTCACGCACTCACGCACTCACGCACTTATCTGTAGAGAACCTGGTTCACCTTCTGGATCACCATCTCGACGCTGGGCTTGGCGGCGCGTTCCATGGCCTTGGCGTACGGCATGGGCACGTCGGCCTGCGTGACGCGCAGCACCGGGGCGTCCAGGTGGTCGAACGCCTCTTCCTGGATCAGCGCGGCGATGGTGGCCGTGATGCCGCCGAAGGCCCAGCCCTCTTCCAGCAGCACCACGCGGTTGGTCTTGGCGACGGTGGCCAGGATGGCGTCGGTGTCCAGCGGGCGAAGGCTGCGCAGGTCCAGCACCTCGGCGTCGATGCCGTTCTTTTCCAGCTGCGCGGCCGCCTGCAGCGCCACGTGGATCATCTTGCCGTGCGTGATGATCGACACGTCGCTCCCCTGGCGCTTCAGGTCGGCCACGCCCAGCGGGATGATGAAGTCGTCGTCCTCGGGCACCTCGCCCTTGAGGTTGTACAGCATTTCGCCCTCGAAGACGCACACCGGGTCGTCGTCGCGGATGGCGGCCTTCAGCAGCCCCTTGGCATCGGCCGGGGTGCCGGGGACGACCACCTTCACACCCGGGTAATGCGCCACCTGGCTCTCCAGCGCCTGCGAGTGCTGCGCGGCCAGCTGGAGCGCGGCGCCGGTGGGGCCGCGGAAGGTGATGGGCATCTTGAACTGGCCGCCGCTCATGGAGCGCATCTTGGCGGCCGAGTTGAAGATCTGGTCGAACGCCAGGATGGCGAAGTTCCAGGTCATGAACTCGATCACGGGGCGCACGCCCGTCATGGCCGCGCCCACGCCCAGCCCCGCGAAGCCCAGCTCGGTGATGGGCGTGTCGACCACGCGCATCTCGCCGAACTTTTCCAGCAGCCCCTTGGAAACCTTGTAGGCGCCGTTGTACACGCCCACTTCCTCGCCCATCAGGAACACGTCCGGATCGCGCGCCATCTCCTCGGCGAGAGCCTGGTTCAGGGCCTCACGATACGTAATAACAGCCATCCGACCTTTACCCCAGGTTGAGTGCAGTAGGTGCCGAGTGCCAAGTACCAAGTGCCATCATGGATTAGGCTCCCAGCCGCTTCCGAAGCCCCACCAGCATTCTGGTGATCTCGATGCACTCCCGCAGCAGTGCGCGGGAGGTTGCTTCGTCGATGTAGCCCAACTCGCTGGCCAGATAAACCTGGCTGCGGACCTCTCCTGCAGATCCGCGCGCAATGGCGAGGAACCGGGCGAACTCCGCCCTGCTATTCCGGTCGAAGCCCTCGGCGATGTTCGACATCACCGACACGGCCGCGCGCTGAATCTGAGTACGCAACCCCAAGTCCCTGGCGAACGGGCCGCTGGCCGTCACTCGATACACGTGCACGGACAGGCCCTTCGCCTTCTGCCAGACCACGAGATCCTCAAAGCGCGAGATCGGCTTCCGTCCACTTGGTACTTGGGACTGGGTACTTGGCACTGCCCTTACCGCCTCCCGTCGAAGTAGAGGCGTCCGTTGACGTCCTCGGTTGCGTAGATCTCGGTGTAGAGCTCGTCCACGGCGGGCTCCGGCGACTTTTCGGCGAAGTCGGCGGACTCTTCCGAGACGCGCTTCACCTCTTCGTCCATCTGCTCCAGCTCTTCCTGGCTCAGGATGTTCTGGCGCGCCAGCAGGTCGGCGAAGATGCGGATGGGGTCGTTCCCCTTTTCCTTCTCCACGTCCTCCTTCGTCCGGTACACGCCGGAGACGGGGTCGGACATGGAGTGGCCCACGAAGCGGTAGGTGCGCGCCTCGATCAGCGTGGGGCCGCCGCCGGCGCGGGCGCGGTCCACGGCCTCCTTGGTGACGCGGTACATGTCGAGCACGTCCATGCCGTCCGCCACGGCCGACGGCATCGCGTAGGCTGTGGCCTTCTGGTAGATGTCGTACAGCGACGACGCGCGCTCCCAGGCCGTCCCCATGCCGAAGCGGTTGTTCTCGACGATCAGGATCATGGGCACCTTCCACAGCGCCGCCATGTTCAGCGACTCGTGGAACGCGCCCTGGTTCACCGCCGCCTCGCCGCAGTACACCTGGATGACCCGCTCTTCCTGGCGGTACTTGATCTTCCACGCCACGCCCAGCGCCAGCGGAATCTGGCCGCCCACGATGCCGTGGCCGCCCAGGTAGTTCTTTTCGGCGTCGAACATGTGCATGCTGCCGCCCTTGCCCTTGCTGCAGCCGTCGGCGCGGCCGTACAGCTCGGCCATCACGGCGCCGGGGGTAACGCCGCACTGCAGCGCGTGCACGTGCTCGCGATAGGCCGTCATCACGTAGTCTTCGGGCGTCTGCGCGTGGATGGCGCCGACCGCGACGGCTTCCTGGCCGATGTACAGGTGGCAGAAGCCGCCGATCTTGCCCAGCGCGTACGCCTCGGCAACCTTCTCCTCGAAGCGGCGCGCCAGCAGCATGTCGTACATCATCTTGCGCAGCTTCTCGGGCTCCAGCCCCTGCAGCCGCTCCTCGTCGCTCAGCGCCGGCTTTTCGGCCGTCATCGCCTCGCGGTCGGGGGCGGCTTCCTGCACCGCCGCCTCGGGCGCCTGGTCTTCGGCCTGCGCGATTACCTGCGTGTTTTCGTCTGCCATCACTCTTCTCTTCCCGAATCTGCCGGAAGCACGCCGTCGTAGATGTCGGCCAGCTTCAGCGTAACGTTCAACGATTCCAGCTGGATCTCGCCGTCCAGGCCCGTCGTCTCGCCATACAGCCAGAAATGCTCTCCGTGGCGCGTGAAGCGCTCCACCCGCGGCTCCTCCTCTGCCACCAGCAGGTACTCCTGCAGCGACGGGATGCTGCGATAGCCCTGCCACTTCCTGCCGCGCTCGTACCCTTCGCTCTCCGGCGAAACGATCTCGACCAGCAGAACCGGGTTCAGGAGCAGATCGGTGCCACCATCATGACGCGCCACTCGAGGTTCCCCGCAGTACGCCATCACGTCAGGGGAGAATACGTCCCCGCCGGCCGCTCCGATCAACATCCCGCGACGAAGGATCTGGCATCCTTCCCGCCTCGCCGCGCCGTTCAGGACGGTCCCAATGCTGGTCACCAGGAGCGCGTGCTCGAGGGTGGTGGGAGCGACAGTCCGTATGCATCCATCCACGTACTCGCGGAACTCCATCGCGAGTTCGATCCCGTCCAGGTACTCGTCGATGGTGACGCGCACGTCGGACGAGAGCGCCGGCATCAGCCCAATCCGCCGATCTGCACCAGGCGCGGCGCGGGGGGCCGGACCATGGCGGGTAGTGGGGGGAGCGTCAAAGGGCCGCCCGCTTCAGTCGGCCTTCGACCCCGGCCGGATAGTCCGGCAGCGGCAGCTCCCGCCGCACCCTCTCCGCGGAGCGCCGGATGTATTCCCGGCGCTGCTCGGGTGTCAGCCCCGCGACCTCGTCGTTCAACCTGTCGCGGATGTCCCGCATCAGCGCCACGCAGTCGATCTGTGGTTCAGTCATTAGCACCGACCTCCTTCGGCGTACCTCCAAATACAGAGGTGTCCACGTACGCCCGCAGGCGCTGTTCCGCCACGCGAACTACAGTCCGCCGATCTGCACCAGGCGCGGCGCGGGGGGCCGGACCATCGCGGCGCGCAGGGCGGCTTCGGACGCGTCGATCTGCACGTCGGAGTCCACGTCGGCGTCAACGATCTGCGTGATGCTTCCCGGGCCGCCCGCGTCGATGGTGCGCGCCTGCTCCTTGGCGTGGTACGACGAGCGCACCAGCGGCCCGCTTTCTACGTGGCCGAAGCCCAGCTCGCGCTCGCCGATCTCCTTCCAGCGGCGGAACTCGTCGGGATGCACCCAGCGGTCCAGCGGCACGTGGTGCTCCGACGGGCGCAGGTACTGGCCCAGCGTAAGGATGTCGACCGAGGCCTCGCGCAGGTCCTTCATCGACTGGTAGATCTCGTCTTCCGTCTCGCCCATCCCCAGGATGATGGCGCTCTTGGTGAGCTGCGCCGGGTTCATCCGCTTGACGGCGCCCAGGAACGAGATGCTGCGCCAGTAGCGCGCGCCGGGGCGAAGCGCCTTCGCCAGCCGCTCGACGGTGTCGATGTTGTGCGCCAGGATCTCCGGGCGCGCCTCGACCACCACCCGCAGCGCGTCCTCGTTGCCCTTGAGGTCGGGGATCAGCACCTCGACCGAGCAGCCGGGAACGCGCTCGTGGATCTGCCGGATGCACTCGGCGTAGATGGCGGCGCCGCCGTCTTTGAGCTCGTCGCGGTTGACGGAGGTGATCACCGCGTGCTCCAGCCCCATGGTCACCACCGAATCCGCCACGCGGCGCGGCTCGTCCCAGTCCAGCTCCGTGGGCAGGCCGTGGGCGACCGCGCAGTACTTGCAGGCGCGGGTGCACACGTCGCCCAGGATCATGAACGTGGCGGTGCCGCTTTCCCAGCACTCGCCGATGTTGGGGCAGTGCGCCTCCTCGCACACCGTGTGCAGCCCCTGCGAGCGCATCAGGTCCTTGAGGCGCAGGTAGTTGGGGCTGCCGGGCGCGCGCACCTTCAGCCACTCGGGCTTGCGGGCGCGGTGCGGCACCGCCTCGCCGCCCGTGGGGGCCGGCAGGTTGACGGTGCCCTTGCTCTTTACGATGCCGTTGTCCTTGCCCTGGGGCGCGTAGCCGCGGGCAGGAACGTCGGGCGTGGTGGTGGCGCTCATATCACTGCTCCGTGGGGCCGGGCCCCACCGTTTGCCGACGGGTGCGGCGAGGCGGAGCGCGCGTTCTCGCGGCCCCGCCTCAGGATCACGGCCCGGCGAGCGGCCCGCAAGCAGCGGGCCGGGCCGGGGTTACTGCGAGTAGGGCAAACTAGGGCGCGGTCCGCGACGGTGCAACGTTCCGCGACCCGCCACCACCCGAAGTATACGGGATTCTGTACCCCGGTGGGCCGAGAGCGGTCGGTGCACGCGGTTGTCATCCCGATGGAGCGACCCCGGCATACTCGCCCGCACACCAAACATCGCGGCGACTGATGGATCCGCCACACACCGTCCGTAGCGCACCGAAACCCACCCTCGCGCAGCACCCGTGCAGTTCCAAGAGGCCGTTTCCAAAGCGGGTGAATCCGCAACTGGGACAGCGGAAAGCCCCGACTCGGGCCGCTCGCGCGTCCGCGTTCGGGGCTCAACCGCACGCACGCCGCACCTGCCGAAGCGTACTCGAATTCTCCCCCTCGCCCGCTTGCGGGAGAGGGGGCCGGGGGGAGAGGGCAGCCGGGAACTGCACGGCCGATTTCCGACCGCTCCCAGCGCCGGGTACAGGCTCAGCTCACCACCGGCACTCCCCTGATTCACAATGCTGGCTCCCTTCCCCCGCGCAGTTTGCGGGGGAAGGGTTGGGGATAGGGGGCGCCGCGGCATTCACCACAGGAGGCCGTGCCCGCATCAGTACGTGGGAGCCCCTACTCCGCGACCCGCAGCACCGCCGGGGCCAGCCCCTGCCCCTCCAGCGCCCGCACCGCCAGCCCGATGCGCGGCCACGGCGTGGGATGCGTCCCCATGACGCTCACGCCCTTGCCGCGGACGATGCGGTCCACCTCTACCTCCACGCGGTCCAGCGTCGCCCGGAGCGCGGCTTCGGGGAGTTGGCCTCGCTCCACCGCGATGACCCAGGCGTGCGGACGGCGGTCGGGGATGGACGGCGTTCCCCCGTCCGCGGGCGCGCGGTGGCGGACCGTGGCGCGCACCATGTCGCCCAGCAGTGCCGACGCGGTCGGCGCGCCGCCCGCGCCGAGGCCGGAGAGCCGCACCCGCCCGTTCCACTCGCTCTCGATCACCACCGCGTTCTCCTCGTCGCGCGTGCGGCCCAGCTCTGAGGCGGTGCCGACGAGCACCGGCTCCACGCTCGCCACCACGCCCTCCGGAAGCCGCGCAGTCTCCGCCACCAGCCGCACAACGCCACCCAGCGCGCGAGCGGCGTGGGCCAGCCGCTCGGCGCCGTCGCCCAAGCCGCGTCGCCGCACGTCGAGCCGCGCGGGATCGGCGCCGAAGGCGAGCCACGCCAGGATGCGCACCTTGTCGGCCGCATCCTCGCCACTCAGGTCGCGCGACGGGTCCGCCTCGGCGAAGCCGCGCGCCTGCGCCTCCGCGAGGGCGGCGGGAAAGGTCCATCCATCCTCCAGCCGGCTGAGGATGTAGTTGGTGGTTCCGTTCAGGATGCCGCGGATCGACCGGATGCCCGTCAGCGACAGGGGCTCGCGCAGGACGCGGATCACGGGAACGCCGCCCATCACCGCGCTCTCGAAGTCCAGCCGCCCGCGGTGGGTGCGCGCCAGTTCAGCCAGTTCCGGCCCGTGCGCCGCGATCAGCGCCTTGTTGGCCGTCACCAGCCGCCGCCCCGCCGCCAGCGTCGCCCGCGCGATGCGGAGCGCCGGGTCAGAGCCGCCGATGGCCTCCACCACGAGGTCCGCTTCCGTGGCGAGAAAGGTATCCACGTCCGTCGTCAGCAGCGCGCGGTCCAGCTCGCCGGGGCGCGGGCGCTCGCCGTGCGCCACGAGCACGCGGACGAGTTCGAAGCGCAGGCCGTGCCGCGCGCGGATCTCGGCGGCGCCCTGGTTCAGCAGGCGTACGAGGTCGCCGCCTACGGTTCCGCATCCCGCGAGCGCTACGCGGACCACCCGCGGGCCGCGGGCGACGGAGGGGATGCGGACGTCGGCGGTCGCGATCTTCAGTGCAGTGCTCATCGTCACCTCTCCACGAGATGGACGGCGTGTTCCAGCGCTTCGGCCAGGATGGCGGCCGTCTGTTCGGGCTCCAGCAGAAACGCGTCGTGGCCATGGAGAGAGCGGATCTCCCGGTACTCTGCCCCGGCCGCATCGACCCAGCTCCGCACGTCCGCATCGCTGTACAGCACGTCACCGGGAATGCCGACGCCGATCAGCCGGCCCTGGATGGACTTCAGTGCGGCCGCGACGCCACCCCGGCCGTGGCCCACGTCGTGGCTGTCCATCGCCCTGGTTAGTGCGACGTAGCTGCGCGGGTCGAAGCGGTCGCGCAGCTTGCGACCGTGGTGCTCCAGATACGAGGCGATGGACCAGCCACCATCCACCTCCCGCCGCCGCCCGAACCGCGACGCCTGCTCGCCGGGCGTGCGGTAGGTCATCATCCCGATCATCCGGGCGATCTCCACCCCGCGCTCCCCCGCGGCCTCGATCGCCTGCCGCTGGATGTGGTTCCACGCGGTGGCGGATGCGGTGTGCGCCGCTGGGGCCGCGAGCACGACGACGGCATCCGCCAGCCCTGGGTTCTGGACGGCCCACTCCATCGCCACCATTCCGCCCAGCGATCCACCCACGGCCAGCGCGACGTTCGTGATGCCCAGTTCGTCCACCAGGAGCTGGACGAGGCGGGCCTGGTCGCGCGTGGTGACGAGGGGAAAGTCCTCGCGCCCCGGCTCCCACGGGCCCGCGGTGCCGTAGCACGAACCCAGCAGGTTGGCGCAGAGCACGGCGTGGCGGTTGGTATCGATCGGCTTGCCGGGGCCGATCACCTCCGTCCACCATCCGCCCGCCGCGTCCGCGGACCCGGTGAGCGCGTGGAAGACGAGGACGACGTTGTCGCGCTCCTCGTTCAGCGCGCCGTCCAGGTGGTACGCCTGCCGAACGTCGTGCAGCACCTCACCCGACTCCACCGCGAACCGGGGGACGCGCTGAACGTGCAGCTCGCGGCGGCTCATGCGGCCTCCGACAGCGCCCGCGCGGCACGGACGACGGTTCCGCCGCGCCCAGAGAGCGGCGCCCAGTGCGCGTAGACGCGGAGCGTGACGCCGTGCGTCAGCGCCAGCCGCGCCGCCTCCGCATGGATGACCCTGGCCCCGGACTGGGCGAGGACCACCAGGGCGAGCGGGTCGATCTCGCCGATCCGGCGCGCGTTTGCGTGCACGGCGGGATCGCGGTCGAACACGGCGTCGACGTCGGTGATGATGTGGCACGGGGCCGGTCCCAGCGCCGCGGCGATCGCCACGGCGGAAGTATCCGATCCGCCGCGCCCCAGCGTCACCGTCTCGCCGTCGTCCCGCGCGCCCTGAAAGCCGCTGATGACGGGAACGGTGCCCGAGTCGACGAGGGAGAGGATCGGGCGCGGGTCCACATCCTCGATCCGCGCGCCGCAGAATGCGCCCGCCGCGCACACCCCGGCCTCGCCGCCGCGCAGGCTGCGGGCGCCCACGCCCCGCCCGCGAAGCGCCGCGGCCAGAAGAGCCGCGGACAGGTCTTCCCCCGTGGCGAGCGCGCGGTCCGCCTCGCGCCCGTCCGGCCGTCCGCCCGGGGAGACGGCGCCAAGCAGCCGGACGATGCGGTCCGTGGCGCCGCCCATGGCGCTGACGACCACCACGGGGCGGCGCCCGCGGCGCAGGTGCGCGTGCACCCGCGCCGCCGCCCGGCGAACGCGCCCGGGCGAGCCGAGCGACGTTCCGCCGAACTTCAGCACCACGATCCCGCTGCTCACAGCCCGACCGCGGCGCGCAACGCCGCGTCCAGGTCCGCCAGCAGGTCCACCGCGTCCTCGATGCCCACGGAGAGGCGGACGAGATCGGCCGTAACGCCGGCCGCCTCGCGCTCCGCCGGCTCCAGCTGCTCGTGCGTGGTGCTCCACGGGTGGATGATCAGGCTCTTGGCATCGCCCACGTTGGCGACCAGGGAAAAGAGCTTCACCTCCTCGATCACCTTCTTCGCGGCATCTTCCCCACCCAGTACGCCGAAGGTGAGCACCCCACCGAATCCGCCACTCAGGTAACGCTTCGCCGTCTGGTGCGTGGGGTGGCTCTCCAGACCCGGGTAGCTCACCCAGCTCACGGCCGGGTGGCCCTCCAGGAAGCGCGCGACCGCCAGCGCGTTCTCGCTGTGCCGCTGAATGCGCAGGTGAAGCGTCTCCAGCCCCTGCAGGAAGAGGAAGGAGTTGAAGGGCGAGACCGCCGCGCCGATGTCGCGCAGCAGCAGCACCCGCAGACGGATGGCGAACGCGATGTTGCCGAAGGTGGGCGCGAACGACAGGCCGTGGTACGCCGGCTCGGGATCGACGTAGAAGTTGCGGAAGCGCTCCGACGCGCCCCAGTCGAACGTGCCCCCGTCGACGACCACGCCGCCGATGGCCGTGCCGTGCCCGCCGATCCACTTGGTGGCCGAGTGGACGACGATATCGGCCCCGTGCTCGATGGGGCGGCTGAGGAACGGCGTGCCGAAGGTGTTGTCGACCACCAGCGGCACCCCGGCCGCGTGCGCCACGTCGGCGATGGCGCGGAAGTCGGGCACCTCCAGCTTGGGGTTGCCGATGGTTTCCACGTACACGGCCTTGGTGGTCTCGTCGATGGCGGCGGCGAACGCCTGGGGATCGTTGCCGTCCACGAAGCGCGTGGTGATGCCCAGCCGGCCCAGCGTGTACTTGAGCAGGGTGAAGGTGCCGCCGTACAGCGCGGACGACGCGACGATGCTCTCTCCCGCCTGCGCCAGGTTCAGCAGCGCCAGCGTCTGCGCGCTCTGCCCGCTGCTGGTCGCGACAGCCGCCACCCCGCCCTCCAGCTCGGCGATCCGCCGCTCGAACACGTCCGACGTGGGGTTCATGATGCGGGTGTAGATGTTCCCGAACTCCTTGAGCCCGAACAGGCTGGCCGCGTGGTCGGGACTGTTGAACACGTACGACGTGGTGGCGTAGATGGGCACTGCCCGCGCATTCGTGGCGGAATCGGCGCTCTCCTGCCCGGACTGCACGGTGCGTGTGCCCAGGCCCAGCTTGCGTTCGGCTTCGGCGATGATGCTCATGTTGGTGTGATCCCTTCCGGATCCGGGGGTACAAAAAAGCCCGGCCCTCTCCGTGAGTGGAGAGGGCCGGGCGGGTGGAATCGGTCTCCGGGCTGTGCCCGGCGATCCTCGCGCTATCCGTGCGACCTGCGTGCACGTGCGCGCCCGTCCGTCTCTCCCGGGGGGAGGACGCACTGACACATGCACATGCACATCATCGCTACGGCGCGAATCGCCATCGGTCTGCCCAATGTCTTTCGTTCAGGTCCCGAGCGGCACGGTGCCGCCCGTCAGAGCATGGACCCCGCGAAGGGGCCCCGGTCGAGCGTGTCTGTCATTCCGAAGGAGCGGCCACGCCCAGCCTACCCCAGCGTCGTACTTCGCAGCGACTGAGGAATCCGCCACACACCAGCCGGAGCGCACCAGGCCAGCCTCGTGGCGGATTCTTCAGTCGGCCCGGCTGAACCTGCACCGGGCCGCTACTGCCCGCCCGGGGCCTCCTTCAGAATGACAATGCGCGGGAGCGGCGTTGGGTCCACTCCCGTTTCCATCGTGAGTCCTTACCGCTCCCAGGGCAGCTCGGCCTTGCCGAAGTGGCCGTAGTTGGTGGTCTTGCGGTAGATGGGCTGCAGCAGGTCCAGCCGCTGGATGATGGCGCCCGGCCGGAAGTCGAAGTTCTCGCGCACGTACTCGGCGGCCGCGCGGGCGTCGCCCGTGCCGAAGGTGTCGACCTTCACCGACACCGGCTGCGCCACGCCGATGGCGTACGCCACCTGCACCTCGGCGCGCTGGGCCAGCCCCGCCTTGACGATCTCGCGCGCCACGAAGCGGCAGAAGTACGCGCCGCTGCGGTCCACCTTCGACGGGTCCTTGCCGCTGAACGCGCCGCCGCCGTGGCGTCCCATGCCTCCGTAGGTGTCGACGATGATCTTGCGCCCGGTGACGCCCGCGTCGGCCGAGGGGCCGCCCTGCACGAAGCTCCCCGTGGGGTTCACCATGATCCGCAGGTCGTCGTGGTACCAGTGGCCCAGCGCCTCGGGGATGATGGTGGTGGCCACCAGGTGGCGGATCTCGTCGCGCGACACGCCGGCCGCGTGCTGCGTGCTCACCAGCACGTCGGTGACGGCCACGGGGGTGTTGCCCTCGTAGACCACGGACACCTGCGTCTTGCTGTCGGGACGAAGCCAGTCGACCGTCCCGGCCTTGCGGTGCGTGGCCAGCGAGCGGGCCAGCCGGTGCGAAAGCAGGATGGGAAGCGGCATCAGCTCCGGCGTCTCGGCTGTCGCGTAGCCGAACATGATCCCCTGGTCGCCGGCGCCCTGCTCGCCGGACTCGCTGGTCTCCTCGTCGACGCCCTGGGCGATCTCGGCCGCCTGCGCCGAAAGGAAGGAGATGATCTTCACCGTGTCGGCGTGGAACGGCTGGTCGGCGTCGACGTAGCCGATCTCGCGGATGGCATCGCGCACCACCTGCTCGTAGTCCACCTTCACGGACGAGGTGATCTCGCCGGCGAGCACCACGTTGTCTTCCTTGACCAGCACCTCGCACGCCACGCGGCTGGCAGGGTCCTGGGCCAGGTGGGCATCCAGGATGCTGTCGGCGATGAAGTCGCACACCTTGTCGGGGTGCCCCTCGGACACCGACTCGGAGGTAAAGGTATAGCTTACGGCGGCGGGCGCTTCGGTCTCGGTAACCACGGTGCTCATCGGCTCTCCTGCGGTAGAGCAGTGTTGGGGGATTGCGCAAAGGGCCCGCGCGTCCAGCCGGACGGGCAGGCCCTCGCGACGCTTTAGGCGGATCTTCCGTTACGTGGCGGGCCCGCCAAGCTGTCTCTTCAAAGCGCCCGCCCCGCCCGCGCGCTGCCGCGCCAGGCCGGAATCCAGTCATCTCAAAAACGAAAGGGGGCCCCGAACGCGAATGCGCCGGGGCCCCCCGAGCGCTTTAGCACATTTATAACGCGGAGCAATCGCAACAACTCGCCGCGGCGCCCGTGAAGGCGCGACGGGATGATAGCGCCGAGAGGCCGATCGCGCAAGTGGCCGTGGCGAACGGCGCGCTTTCGCGGGCGCGCCGCGCGCGCTATCGTCGTTGCGGCACCTGTCTCTTCTACCCCCGCCGGGAGTTCCCGATGCTCCATCCCCGCCTGATGCTCGTCCTTGCCTGCGCGGCCCTGGCGCCGCTTTCCGCGTGCGGCGCCGCCTCCCCGCGCACCGCGTCGCCCGACGCCGGGTTCGCCTCGGCGCGGGTGTACAACGGCTCGGGCGCGGACGTGGAGATGAGCTGCCGCCTGCAAACCGTCGTGTACCCGCTGGGCAAGGTGCGCGCGGGGGCCACCGAGGTCTTCGTCCTCCCGGTGCGCGGATGCGTGCCCTTCAGCGACGCGTCGTACGGATACGGGACCAGCGGCGGGATCCGCGTGCAGATGGTGCGCGAGGCGTCCTGATCCCGCCACCCCATCGCTTTCTCCCGGCGTCCCGCGGCCGGATCACGGCGGAGCGGAACGCGCGCGGCCCATCCGCGTACCTACCCCGCCGAAACGTTTCCGGTTAGTGTATCCGTCTGTTTGAACCCCGGCACCGCGTGCCGGGGCTGGATTGCCCGAACCCTGGGACACAATGCGCGATTCCCTGTTTTCCCGCACCGCCGCGCTGGTGCTTGCGACCGCCGCCGCCGGATGCGCCCCCGTGCAGACCAACGACACCATCTCCCCCGAACCCGCCGCGGCCATGCCCGGCGCCGCCGGCAACCCGCTGCTGGCCGACTGGACGGGCCCGTACGGCGGAATCCCGCCCTTTCACCAGGTGCGGGTGCGGGACTTCGAACCCGCGATGGAAGCGGCGATGGCGCAGCAGATGGCGGAGATCGACCGCATCGCCGCCAACCCCGCCGCGCCCACCTTCGAGAATACGCTGGCCGCGATGGAAAGCGCCGGGTCTGCGCTGGACCGGGTGAGCACCATCTACGGCGTGTGGAGCTCCACCATGAACGGGCCGGAGTTCCAGTCGGTGGAGCGCACGATGGCCCCGCGCCTGGCCGCGTTCAGCGACCGGATCACGCAGAACGAGGCGCTGTTCCGCCGCATCGAGGCCGTGTACAACTCGCCCCAGAAATCCAGCTGGACGCCGGAGCAGCAGCGGCTGGCGTGGCGCTACTACACCAACTTCGTCCGCGCGGGCGCCCGGCTGGACGGCACCGCCAAGGCGCGCCTGTCGCAGATCAACCAGCGTCTGGCCGGGCTGTATACGAACTTCGGCCAGAACGTGCTGAAGGACGAGACCGACCAGTTCATCGTCCTGCGCGACACGGCCGAGCTGGCGGGGCTTCCCCAGTCGCTGCGCGACGCCGCCGCGGCCGCGGCCACCGCCCGCAACATGCCGGGCGCCTGGCTGATCAACAACACGCGCTCGTCCATCGACCCGCTCCTCACCTACAGCACTCGCCGCGACCTGCGCGAGCGGGCGTGGAAGATGTTCGTGAACCGCGGCGAAGAGGGCGCCACGGCCAACCACGAGATCATCCGCGAGATCCTGAAGCTGCGCGCCGAGCGGGCCAACCTGCTGGGCTACCCCACGCACGCGCACTGGCGGCTGGAGAACGCCATGGCTGCGACGCCCGAGCGCGCCATGCAGCTGATGGAGGCGGTGTGGACGCCGGCCGTTGCCCGCGTGCGCCAGGAGGTGGCCGACATGCAGGCGGTTGCCAACGCCGAGCGCGCCGGCATCACCATCGAGCCGTGGGACTACCGCTTCTATGCCGAGAAGGTGCGCAAGGAGCGCTACGACCTGGACCAGAACCAGGTGAAGCCGTACCTGCAGCTCGACAAGCTGCGCGAGGGGATGTTCTGGGTGGCGGGCGAGCTGTTCGGGTTCGCCTTCCGGCCGGTAGAGAACGTGCCGGTGTACCACCCCGACGTGAGCGTCTACGAGGTGACGGACCGCGCCTCCGGCCGCCACATCGGCCTCTGGTACTTCGATCCGTACGCCCGCGCCGGCAAGCGCTCTGGCGCGTGGATGAACGCGTACCGCAACCAGGAGCGGTACGCCGGCGAGATCACCACCATCGTTTCCAACAACTCCAACTTCGTGAAGGGGCAGCCGGGCGAGCCCGTCCTGATCTCCTGGGACGACGCCACCACGCTCTTCCACGAGTTCGGGCACGCGCTGCACGGGCTGTCGTCCAACGTGAACTATCCGTCGCTTTCGGGCACGGCGGTGGCGCGCGACTACGTGGAGTTCCCCTCGCAGCTGCTGGAGCACTGGCTGAGCACGCCGCAGGTGCTTCAGCGCTTCGCGGTGCACTACCAGACGGGCGAGCCCATTCCGCAGCAGCTGGTAGACCGCATCAAGCGCGCGGCTACGTTCAACCAGGGCTTCGCCACGGTGGAGTACCTGGCCAGCGCGCTGATCGACATGAAGCTTCACCTGGCCGGCACCGCCGACATCGACCCGCGCGCCTTCGAGCGCGAGACGCTGGCGCAGCTGGGAATGCCGCGCGAAATCGTGATGCGGCACCGCACGCCGCAGTTCGGGCACGTGTTCGCGGGCGACGGCTACTCGGCGGGCTATTACAGCTACCTGTGGTCCGACGTGATCACCGCCGACGCGGCCGAGGCGTTCCTGGAAGCGCCGGGCGGGCTGTACGATCCGGGTGTGGCGCGCCGGCTTCGCGAGAACATCTTTTCCATCGGCAACACCATCGACCCGGCGGAGGGCTACCGACGCTTCCGCGGGCGCGACCCGGCCGTGGAGGCGCTGATGCGCAAGCGCGGCTTCGCGCCGCCCGCCGGCAGCCACTGACGCCGCAGGGCGATGAGAATGGCCGGCCATCGCGAGGTGGCCGGCCTTCTTTTTGTCTCACGCAGAGACGCAGAGCCGCAGAGAGAGAGAGAGAGGAACAAAGAGAGAAAGAGAAGTGGAGATAACGATGCGGGTTCGAGAGTGTGGCTCATCTTCTTCTTTTCTCTTTTCTTCTCTTTCTGCGTCTCTGCGGCTCTGCGTGAGGCCCTGCTTTAGATGCCCGACGTGAGCGCCGCGGCCGCGGGTCCACGAGGTCCTTGCGCATCACCAGCCAGGGGCGGCATCGTGAGCGAAGCTGTCACCTCCCTCGAGAACTTTCCCATGCGCGCATTGGTCCTGCTGCTCGTTCTGTTCTGCACCTCCGCATGCGCCAGCCTGCAGCCAGGCTCCGGCGGGCCGGAGGGCACGTACAGGTTCGTGGACCTGGACGGCAGGCCGCCACCCGTGGAATCGGAGCCCGGCGTGTTCCTGCACGCCTCGACCATCACCCTGGACGAAACGGGGGAGTTCACCATTACGATGGCTACGTCCACCGGCGCCCCCGACGCGCCCTGGGCCGCGCACGCCGTCACCGGGCGCTACACGGTGGACGGGGAAACGCTCCGCCTGATCGTGAGCGGGGACGAGGAGGGAGTGTCGATCCTGTCGGGCACCTTTTCCCGCGGCGAGCTGCGGCTGCGGAACCCGGACGACGATCCCCGAATTGCCCGCTTCGTCAAGCGGTGAACTTTCGGTGGTTCAGAGGCCGGCCGTGCGCGCCGCGATCGGGGCCAGCGCGGGAAGTCCGTTCTCGGGGCGGTCCAGGTAGAAGTACGCCGTGCTCGACCAGTCGTCGGAGCGCTCGAACTTGCCGTTCTCCGCCAGGTTCATCTCCACCATCCCCTCCCCGGCGCGATAGATCCGCTTGCCCGTGCGGATCAACCCGCCGCGGCTGTGGTCGGCCAGGTAGCCGATCTGCTGCATCGCAACCCGCACGTCGCGGCGAAAGAACACCGGGTCCGGCACGTGGTAGCGGTAGAAGGCCCACTGCATCCGCTCCTCGTCGGCGATGGGCGAGCCCTGGTACAGCTGCGCGTACCGCCCCTGCCCCCACGCGGTGCCCACGTAGTCCTCCGTCCCCGTGCCCACCAGCGTGGGATGCTGCGTGTCGCCGTCCAGGTAGATCTTGATCTCGCCCTCGCCCCACCAGGTGTTGAAGTACTCGTCGCGGTTCACCGCCACGCCCACGTTGGTGCCCAGGTACCGCCCGCGCCCCGAAACGCGCGGCAGGATCTCGTAGTCCTGCTTGAGGCGCGTGGGGCTCTCACGCCGCCAGTGCGCGTGAAAGTACAGCATGTTCGCGGGATGCCGGTCGCCCACCGTGTAGTTCACGTCGTAGAACAGCTCCGGCACGTCGGTGCCGCTCTCGTTGGTCATCACGATGCGCATTGCCGTGCGGAACGGCATGGGGACGATGGAGTTGAAGCTGCGCCCCTCCGGATTGCTGAACAGCGCCGACTCGAACTGCGTCTGCCGCCCCAGCCCGATTCCGAAGAAGTCGCCCAGCGGCGCGCTGACCGCCGGGGTGGCGGCGCCGTCCCAGTACATGTCGATGCGCAGGCTGCGCAGCATCTGCGGGCTGCGGTCCCACAGCGTCATCCAGATGCGGCGGACGGTGCCGCTGGTGCCCTGCGCCTGCGCCAGCACCACGCTCTGCCCCGCGGGAATGGCGATGGTGGGCGCCCCCTTCCGCCCGCCCGCCGCCATTCCGCCGCGGCCGCGTGCACCGGTGGGGTTCTCGGGGCTGGTCCACCGTGTTTCCACGCCGTCCTGCATTTCGTACAGCGCCTGGGCCCGGGCCGCGGGCGCGGTGAGGAGGACGGCGAGCGGGGCCAGGAGCCAGCGCCGGGAGAAGGGAGGTTTCATCAGCGTCTCTCGGGGGTGACCAGGTGAGCGGGATGACGGGTGAACGAGGGATGGTAATGCGCGCCGGCCGCCGCCGCACTCCACCACGGATCGGCCGATTCCACTCGACAGGATGTAAACGCCTGCCCACCAAGGCTTTGCCCCCTTTGGGCCTGCTTCTTGCGCCCGTGCGGCCCGACCAAGGATCGTCCGCAGCAAGCGCAGGGGAGAACGGCCGTGTCGGTGACCGATCAGAACGAAACCATCCTGGTGGTGGACGACAACCGCGACAATGTCGAAATCCTGCGCGCCTTCCTGGAGTCGCGCGGGTTCACGGTCGCGGAGGCGCGGGACGGCCGCTCGGCGCTGGCCTGCCTCGACGAGGTGAGGCCCGCGCTGGTGCTGCTGGACGTGATGATGCCGGGAATGGATGGCTGGGAAGTGTGCCGCGTCATCAAGGCGCACCCCACCCACGGAAGCATGAAGGTGATCATGGTGACCGCCAAGGGCGCGTTCGAGGACAAGTTCGAAGGGCTGCGCTCCGGCGCCGACGACTACGTGGTGAAGCCGGTGGACTTCAAGGACCTGCTGGACAGGGTGAACCGCAACCTGGCGGCCAGGGGCGGCAAGGCGTGAGGCTCCTGGGATTTGCGGATGACGAGGCGCTCCGCACCGCGGTAGAAGGCGCCGCGCGGGCACTGGAAGCCGAGCTCACGCTGCTCTCGCCCGCCGAGGGCGGTTCGTCCGTGCGCGACGACCGCTTCTACGACGCCCTGCGCACGCATCCGGAGGCGGCCGTCGTGCAGTTCCGGCGGGCGCTGCTGGACCGTGCGCGCGAAGAATCGCAGACGCGGGGCATCGCGCTGGTGGCGGCCTGCCGCAACGACGCCGAGGCGCGGCTGGCCATGCGCGCGGGGGTGGACGAGTGGCTGATCCTTCCCGCCACCACCGAGGAAGTCGCCGCGCGGGTGTCGAGCGCGCTGGAGCGCCTGCGCACGCGCGCCGGCCCCGGCGCCACGCACGAGCGCGCCGAGCACCTGCGCTACGAAGAGCTCCTGTACGACCGCTTCACCGGCTTTCCCACCCTGCCGGTGATGATCGAGCGTGGCCGCGAGATGCTGGAGCGCGGCGGCCGGCTGACCATCCTGTACATCGAGTTCGTCCGCTACTCCAAGCTCGAGGAAATCTACGGCTGGGAAAAGCTCGACGAGGTGCTGCAGAGCACCGCCTCGGCCGTGCGCGACTTCTACGAGCAGTACGACGGCGTCGACGGCGTGGTGATGGTGTCGCACGCGGCGGACGACGACTTCATCTTCTTTTCCGAGCTCCCCGGGGCGCTGGACGACGCCGAGCGGCGCATCAACGAGATGGCGCACGCGCTCGAGGAGCACGTGCGCACGCGGCTGGACGCCGAGCAGGGCGAGGACGTGGCGGGGCTGTTCGAGATCTACGTGGGCTCCACGACCATCTTCCGCAACCCCAAGCTGCGCACCGAGCGCATCATCTACCGCGGCATCCGCGAGGCGGCGCAGGCGGCCCGCAGCGTCGAAAGCCGCGAGCGGGCGCGCAAGGTGACGGACCTGAAGACCACGCTCCGCGAGGGCGCCGTCTACATCGTCTACCATCCCATTGTCGTCACCGAAACGCGCGAGGTGTACGGCTTCGAGGCGCTGGCTCGCGGCACCCACCGCGCGCTGCGTTCGCCCGAGGTGATGTTCGGCGTGGCCGAGGAAGCCAACCTCATCTGGGAACTTTCGCGCCTGTGCCGCCGGCGTGCCATCGAGGGGATGGACGCGCACCTGAACGAGAACCAGCTCCTGTTCCTGAACATCGACCCGCACGACTTCCGCGACCCCACGTTCCGCTACCTGGACCTGGACGAGCTGGGCGTGGAGCACCCCGAGCGCATCGTGCTGGAGATCACGGAGCGCACGGCCATCACCGACTATCCCACCTTCCAGGGATACCTGAAGGAGTTCCGCGACCGGGGCTTCCGGTTCGCCGTGGACGACGCGGGCAGCGGCTACGCGGGGCTGGGGAGCATCGCCAACCTGGAGCCGGACTTCATCAAGCTCGACATCTCGCTGATCAGCGGCATCGACGCCAACTTCATGAAGCAGAACCTCGTGGAGACCATGGTGTCGTTCGCCAACGACCACGGCATCAAGGTGATCGCCGAGGGGGTGGAGCGCGAGGAAGAGTACGAGACGGTGAAGCGCCTGGGCGTGCACTTCACGCAGGGTTTCCTGTTCCACACGGCCGGCCACGGCGGCGTTCCGCTGATGACCACCACGTAACCGTCCGCGTGAGACGAAGTTCGTCAGGGTGAGACGATTTCGCTTTCCGTGACGATGGCCTGCATGCGCGCATCCCACGGATCGTGCGGGATCGCAGGAAACTCCTGGATGGAAAAGAACAGGCCGCAGCGAAAGCCCCGCCACTCCGGATCGGCCAGCAGCCGGTCGTAGTAGCCGGCGCCGCGGCCCAGGCGATTTCCAGCGCGGTCCCACGCCAGCCCCGGGATCAGCGCGGCGTCCACGGCCGCCACCTCGTGCACGGGGCAGGCGTCCGCGTCGGGCTCGCGGATGCCGTAGCGCCCGGGGCGCAGGCGGTCCAGCGTGTCGACGACGTGCAGTGACAGCCGCCGGTCCTCCAGGCAGCGGGGATAGACGAGCGTGATGCCGCGCCGCGCCGCCTCACCCGCGATTGCATCCGTCCCCACCTCGCCGGGCATGGACGCGTACAGCATCAGCACGCGCGCGTCGGCCACCTGCGGCACCTGCCACACGCGCCGCGCGATCTCCGCCTCCGCCACCGCACGCTCCTCCGCGGAGAGCGCCCGCAGACGCGCACGCACCTCCCGCCGAACGTCGTCCTTGGTCACCGCGCCCCCTGCGCCAGCGAAACGGCGACAGAAGCCGCCACCTGCGCGTTGTTCAGCAGCAGCCCGACGTTCGCCTCCAACGAGCGCCCGCCCGTCGCCTCGGCCACGGCGCGGAGCAGGAAAGGCGTAACCTCCTTGCCGCGGATCCCTGCCGCGCGCGCGTCCTCCAGCGCGTGGGCGATGGCACCATCCACCTCGTCGGCAGCTAGCGCGTGCGCTTCCGGCGGAGGGACGCACAGCAGCATGGCGCCGGGAAGGCCAAGATCGCGGTGCGCGCGCCAGAGGGCGGCCCCCTGCGCCGCGTCGTCCACGCGCACGTCGACCGGAATGCCGCTGCGGGGCGAGTAGAACGCGGGAAGCTCATCCGTCCCGTATCCCACGAGCAGGACGCCCGCCGTTTCCAGCGCCTCGCGGGTGGCGGGCAGGTCCAGCACCGACTTGGCCCCCGCGCACACCACCAGCATGGGCGTGCGGCCCAGCTCGGTGATGTCGGCGGAGACGTCGCGGTCCTCGCCCCGGTGCACGCCGCCGATGCCGCCGGTGGCGAACACCTGCACGCCCGCCCGGTGCGCCAGCCACATCGTAGCCGCCACCGTCGTCGCGCCATCGCTCCCCCGTGCGACGGGCACCGGCAGGTCGCGCGTGGAAAGCTTCAGCACGCCGTCCGCCATCGCCATCCGCTCCACCTCGTCGCGCGAAAGGCCCACGCGCGGCACGCCGCCCAGCACGCCGACAGTGGCGGGAACCGCACCCCCTTCGCGGACGCGCTGCTCCATCGCGAGCCCCACCTGCAGGTTGCGGGGCCGGGGCAGCCCGTGGGCGAGCACGGTGCTTTCCAGCGCAACCACGGCCTGCCCGGCGCCAAGCGCCTCTGCCACCTCGTCGGACGTGCGGATCATCGCGTGCTCGTACTGGGGATTGCGGATCAGGGGAGCAAATTAGCGCTCAGGCTCGGCCGCGGCGACCGGTGCCTAGCGAGCCAAAGGCGCGAATCTGTCATCCAGAGGCCCAAGCGCACCGCACCCACCCGCACGCCGAACGGCGCGGGCCGAAGGATCTAGCCTGGGGCACGACCGAACACCGGCGCGGCAGCGGTCACGAACCCCGAGGCCTCGGCACACTTCGTCATTTCCGTGCGCGGGCGGGGCGGGGAGCATCACGCCCCGACTCGGTCCGGGCGGTTGAAACCGCGGCTGGAACGTCACAAAGTCCGCCTGCGCGGACTGCACGCGTAGCCGAGTGCGCGACGCCGGCCGGAGCGCGATTCAGGTCTCCCCCTCCCCTGCGAAGCGGGGGATGGGGGTCGGGGGGAGGGGGCTCTCGCGGCATGCGACGCACCCTGTCGAACCGCGATCGAAGTTCTCCTCTCTCCCGCGCTGTTTGCGGGAGAGAGGCCGGGAAAGGGGACTGCCGCGGATGAGCGAGACCCAGCCCTATCCGGCGCGAAGTTCTCCCCTCTCCCGGCGCAGTTTGCCGGGGGAGGGGCCGGGGGGGGGGCCAGCCGCGGCGTGCGCCATC
The DNA here is from genome assembly GCF_036388275.1 of Longimicrobium sp. Lineage (NCBI taxonomy): Bacteria > Pseudomonadati > Gemmatimonadota > Longimicrobiia > Longimicrobiales > Longimicrobiaceae > Longimicrobium > Longimicrobium sp. Next base: position 164,140 of record NZ_DASVSF010000060.1, on the reverse strand, counting down.
ACCTATCGCCCCCCACGTCTACAAGCCTCGCACAAGGTCCACGTCTTGCACCGGTACACGGCTCCAACTGGCCCTGAACCGAGGAGAGTGCCAATGAATCACGTAGATCTGACCGGCCTGCGGGTGGCGGTGCTCGCCGCCGACGGCTTCGAGCAGGTAGAGCTCACCAGCCCGGTTGAGGCCCTGGAGGCGCACGGCGCCGAGGTGGAGATCGTGTCGGTGCACCGCGGCCGCATCCGCGGGATGAACCACATGTATCCCGGCAGGAAGGTGTCGGTGGACCGCACGCTGAAGACCGCCGACGCCCAGGACTACGACGCGGTCCTCCTCCCCGGCGGCCTTGCCAACCCCGACACCCTTCGGCAGGACGAGCGCGCGCTGGACTTCATCCGCGCCGCCGACCGGGCGGGCAAGCCCATCGCCATGATCTGCCATGCGCCGTGGCTGCTGATCTCCGCCGGCCTGATGGTGCGCCGCAACCTGACGTCGTGGCCGGGCATCCGCGACGACGTGCGCAACGCGGGCGGCGCCTGGAGCGACCTGCCCGTCGTCCGTGACCGCAACTGGGTATCCAGCCGCGGGCCTCACGACCTGCCGCAGTTCAACCGCGCCATGCTGGAGCTGTTCGCCGAGCGCGCCACCGTGGCGCCGCCGCACCCGGCCGAGCACCGCCAGGAGCGCGGCGGCCTCCCCGTCGGGCGGCTGCTGCTGGGCGGTCTCGCCGTGGCGGGTGTCGCCTGGTTCCTGAACCAGCGCAACGAGGAGCACGCGGTCGAGTACGTGGAGGTGGTGGACATGACGCCTGACGATGACGCCACCATCGAGGACCGCTACTACCCCGAGGACGACGACTACGAGAGCGCGGGCGACTTCGCGGGCGGCATGCCGTACCGCGAGGGAATCGAGTATACGTCCCCGCGCGCGGGTGGCGCGACCGCGGGAGCAGCCGGCGGGAGTGTCGGGTTGGCCGGCGGTGGCAGCAGAACGAGCGACGCCGGCCTGGGCTACCTCGGCGGCAGCGAGGATTCGGCGCCGGCCGATGGCTTGGGCCACGGCACCGGCGGAACCGGCACCACCCTGCGCCCGCCGTCGCTCTAAGGCGGATCGCGGGATGACGAGCGGGGGCGGCCGGCATGGGCGCCCCCGCTTTCGCATCCGTCCAGTTCCCCACGCCCACCGAGGCGCGTAGCTTACGCGCATGCCGATCGCCGAATCCCTCTACACGCTTGCGCTCCACGCCGCGCGTCCCCTGCTTCCGCTCGCGGGGCGCGGGAGCGGCAAGCTGGCGCGCAGCATCCGGGGGCGCGCGGGCGTGCTGGAGCGCATGCAGGCGTGGGCCCGCGAGCACCGCGACCCGGCGCGCCCGCTCGCGTGGTTCCACGCGCCCAGCGTGGGGGAGGGGTTGCAGGCACGGGCCGTCATCGAGCGGTTCCGTGTGCTGCGCCCCGACGCGCAGGTGGCATACACCTTCTTTTCCGCCTCCGCCGAGCAGTTCGCCCTCTCCGTCGACGCCGACATCGCCGACTACCTGCCGCTGGACCTGCGCCGCTACGTCGTCAGCTCGCTGGACGCGCTCCGGCCCGACGTACTCGCCTTTTCCAAGACGGATGTCTGGCCCGTCCTCACCCGTGAGGCGAAGGCGCGAGGCGTTCGTCTGGCGATGCTCAGCGGCACACTGCCGGAAACCTCCAGCCGGCTGCGTGGCCCCGCGCGGGCGCTGCTCGCCCCGGCGTACGCGCGGCTGGACGTGGTCGCCGCCATCGCCCAAGCGGACGCGGACCGTTTCGGCCTTCTAGGAGTGCCCGCGGAGCGGCGGAGGGTGATGGGCGACGCGCGCTTCGACCAGGTGTGGGCGCGCGCGCAGGCGGCGGACCGGGACTCGGCGCTGCTCCGCCCGTTCCGCGGATTCGACGGAGTGACGCTGGTCGCGGGCTCCACCTGGCCGGCGGACGAGGAGAGACTGCTCCCCGCGGCGGCGGCGATCCGCCGATCCGGCCGGAACGTGCGCCTGGTTCTGGTCCCGCACGAGCCGACGCCCGCGCACCTGGCACGCACCCGCGATCTCCTGGGTCAGCACGGCTTCGCCTCCGTCCGGCTCCTGTCCGAGAACGAAGCCGGAGCCGCTGCGGGAGAAACCGTGCTGGTGGACCGCGTGGGTGTGCTGGGCGACCTGTACGCGCTGGCCGACGTTGCCTACGTGGGTGGAGGATGGGGGACGGCGGGGCTGCACTCGGTGCTGGAGCCGGCCGCGTTCGGCGCGCCGGTTCTCTTCGGACCGCGGCACTCCAACGCGCGAGAGGCAGCGGAGCTGATCATGGCCGGAGGAGCCCAGGCACTGCGCGACGACACGGTGGCCGCCGCCCTGCGCCCCCTGATCGAAGACGAACAGGCCCGCACCCGCGCGGGACAGGCGGCGCGCGCGTACGTCCAGCAAAACCTCGGCGCCGCCGAACGAGGTGCGGCGATCATCGACGGGCTCCTTCCCCGCCCCGCGCACGGCTGACGATCGGCGGGACGGATCCAAGGCTGCCGGTGCATGCCCAAACAGCCCCCTCCCCCCGGCCCCCGTCCCCCGCTTCGCAGGGGAGGGGGAGACCTGAAACGCGCTTCGGCCGACACTGGCGCATGCCGCGGCCGCCCCCCTCTCCCGGCCTCTCCCCCATAAACCCCATGGGGGAGAGGAGAATGCGTTTGCGCGCTGGCTGGCCTCGCGCACTCGACTGGCTCCCTTCCCCCGCGCTGTTTGCGGGGGAAGGGTTGGGCATGGGGGGCAGCCGAGGCATGCGCCGACCCTTGTCGAAACGCCACACCGCCCTGGTGTGTACCCCCTCTCCCACGCTGTTTGTGGGAGAGGGTGGACGAGCCTAAGCGAGGACGGGTGAGGGCCCCACGGCAGCCGAGGCCTCGGCTACCGTAACCGCTGCCGCGCCCAGTCTTGTACGTGCCTCAGGCTAGATCCTTCGGCCCGCGTGGTCCGTGCTGCGGGCGAGTGTCCCGCGCCTGGGCCTCTGGATGACAGAATCCCACGGCTCACCAATGCGAGCCGCGGGATTCGGTCCTTCAACCAGCGAAGCCGATCAGATCGTCGCGATCTTGGGGTTGCCAGCCACCTCCACCGTCTGCGACCCCTGCGCCGCCAGCGACACCGGCGACGGAAGCGCCGGGAAGGTAGCCGCGTACCACGTGTAGCAGATGGTGAACAGCCCCAGGAAGCCGAGCGCCACGCCGATCTCCGGCAGGCCGATCCCGATGGTGCCCCACTCCTCGGCCATCCAGTAGTTGGGCGTCGCGATCAGGAAGCGCTCCAGCCAGTGGCCCAGCAGAATGATCACCGCGAAGCCGGCCAGGATCCCCGGCACCTTCTTCACCGAGCGCGCCAGCAGCCCGAAGAACGGCAGCACGAAGATCATCATCACCGCCGCCAGCACCAGCGGCGCGAACGGCCGGTGGAACTTCAGCACGAAGTAGTTCTGCTCCTGCGGAAGCAGGCCGTACCAGATCACCACGTACTGCGACCAGTTGATGTACATCCAGAACACCGAGAACGCGAACACCAGCTTGCCCAAGTCGTGGAACTGGCGCTCGGTCACGTACTCCTGCAGCCGCAGCGGCTTCCGGTACAGCACCACCAGCAGCGCCGTCATCGCCAGCGCCGAGTGGAAGGCGCTGATGAAGAACGCCACCGGGAACATGGTGCTGAAGAAGTGCGGCAGCGTGGTCATGCCCACGTCGATGGCGATCAGCCCCCAGAAGACGGCGAACGCCAGCGCCAGGATCACGCCGATGAAGAGCCCGCGGTTCTGCGACTCCTCGGCGATCTGTTCGATCGACGCCCCGGGGCGGCCCTTCAGCCAGCCGAAGGCGAAGCTGCGGCGGCCCGCCCGGTCGATGCCGTGCACATCCGCACGCAGCTGGTGGCGCGCGAAGGCGAACGCCAGCCCGTACAGCACCAGCAGGGCGACCACGTCGCGGATCATCATCCCCGGAAAGCTCAGCCAGGCCGCCTTCTCGTGAAGGATGGGGTCCGCCGCCACCGGGTCGTGCCCGCCGTGCGGCAGCCAGTGGTGGAAGTAGACGTTCTTCCCCCCCAGCATCATGGGAATGAACAGCACGAACGACACGGGCAGAAAGGCGATGCCACCCAGCGGAACCCGCTTGATGGACCAGGCCCAGCGCGCGTTGGTCAGGTGCAGCGCCACGGCGAACATCACCATGCCCATGGCCACCGACGACCAGAACATCCAGTTGAAGTGGAAGGCGCTCCACGCCCGCTCGTCCGGCGACAGGAAGAACGCCGCTGCCCCGATCACCGCCAGCACCAGCCCCAGGATCAGGGCCGTGCCGGGGGCCGCCGCCGTGCGCAGCGGAATGTGGGACGGATAATCGCTATGCGAAGACATCTCGTCGGCTCGTCAGGGGGCTTCTTGAGTGCTGGGTGCCGCCATCTGCGGCGACGCCGGCTGCGTGCCCGCCGAGGGCGCCGGCTCGGTGGGCTGCGCCGTATCGACGGCCGCGCCCACGCCCGACACGTTGGGCGGCGGGGCCTGCGTTTCCAGGCTGCCCTGCAGCTGGCGCACGTACGACACGATCGCCCAGCGGTCCAGGTGCGTCACGCGGGCCCCGTACGGAGGCATCAGGCCGCGGCCCACGTCGATCACGGCGTAGAGGTAGCCGTCGCTGCGGCCCTGCGTGGGCCCGGCGTTCAGCGCGGGGGCGAACGGGAACTTGTCGGCCCCGATCACCGGCCCCTTGCCGTCACCCAGCGCGCCGTGGCAGGCGGTGCAGTGCTGCTCGTACATGGCCTTGCCGCGCGCCAGCACCTGCGGGTTGCGCGGCAGCGGGTTGCGCAGCAGCGGGGCGATGGAATCCAACTGCGTCTGCGAGTAGCGTCCGGGCACGTCGCCCAGCGGGTGCACCGTGGGCACGGTGCCCGGCACCGGCTCGCGCACCATCTCGTACGGGTCCGGAACCACGTCGTCGCGCATGGTGGAAAAGGCGGGGACCTTGCCCGCGGCCATGTCCAGGTCGTGCCCCGCCCAGTCGGTGCAGGCGGGAAGCGCCGCCACGAGCGCAGCCAGGCCGGCCGCGTGCGCGCCGCGCCTGAGCTTAGCGGTGGTCAACGAGCACCTCCTCCGAACCGCTCTCGTTCATGATCCGCTGCACGTCGCTGTACCGGTCGCGGGGAGCGTGGGCGAACACGCCGAAGTTGCCCGCCGTGAACGACGGGTGGTACATGGGCGCCTCGGCCGGCCCCAGGTGCGGCAGGCGCCCCAGGATGAACAGGCCCGCCACCGTGCTGAGCGCGCCCAGCAGGATGGTGAGCTCGAACATGATGACGCTGAACGCCGGCAGCGACACGATGCTCTTGCCGCCCACGATCAGCGGCCAGTCGATGGAGGCCCAGGTGGCCAGCGCCGTGCCGGCCGCCGTTCCCGTGAAGGCGCCCATCAGGGTGAAGATGCGCACCGGGCTTTCCTTGGTGCCCAGCGCCTCTTCTACCTCGTGGCGCGGCGTGGGCGAATACACCGTCAGCTCGAAGCCCTCGGCGCGCAGGCGCCGGATGGCGTCGGTGGTCGTGTCCAGGTGCGGAAACACGCCCAGGACACCCGTGGTAAGCTTGCTCATCGAACCTCCCGCTCCCGGTAGCCGGTGGGCAGCGTCTCGGTGGTCATCTCGTGCTCGTCGTGCGCCTGGTGGTGAGCCCCCGCGTGACGCATGGGCGGCGGCAGCACCTCCTTGATCTCGGCGATCGACAGCCCCGGCAGGAAGCGCAGGAACAGCAGGAACCACATGAAGAACCAGCCGAAGCTGCCCAGCAGCAGGCTCGCGTCCACCCACGTCATGTGGATGTTCCAGAACTTCCACGGCTCGTAGCTGTGGGAGAGCGACGGCGCGATGATCACGAACCGCTCGTACCACATCCCGATGTTCACGAAGATCGTGATGATGAAGAACGCGTTCAGGTTCTGCCGGATCTTCTTGATCCACAGCAGCTGCGGCAGGATGGCGTTGAAGGTGATCATGGACCACCCCGCCCACCAGTAGTCGCCCGTCACGCGGTCCCAGAACACGTCGCGCTCGTACAGTTCGCCGCTGTAGTACGCCATGAAGTACTCCATGGCGTAGGCGTAGCCCACGATGCAGGAGGTCAGCAGCAGCAGCTTGGCCAGGCGGTCGTAGTGCAGCGGGGTAAAGTACGCCCCCAGCCGGAAGATGCGGTGCACCGGCACCATCAGCGTCACCACCATGGCCACACCCGAAAGGATGGCGCCCGCCACGAAGTACGGGGCGAAGATGGTGGTGTGCCACCCCGGCACGATGGACACGGCGAAGTCCCACGACACCACCGAGTGCACCGAAAGCACCAGCGGCGTGGCCAGCGCGGCCAGGAACAGGTACGCCCGGGTGAAGTGGCGCCACTCGCGGTCCGTCCCCCGCCATCCCAGCGCCAGCACGCCGTAGATGCGCTTGCGCATGGGGTCGGTCGTGGCGTCGCGCGCAGCCGCGATGTCGGGGATCAGGCCGATGTAGAAGAACACCGAGCTGACCGTGAGGTACGTGGTCACCGCGAACACGTCCCAGAGCAGCGGCGACCGGAAGTTCGGCCAGATGCCGCGCTGGCTGGGGAGCGGCAGCAGCCAGTAGAAGAACCAGGGCCGCCCGATGTGCAGGAGCGGGAACAGCGCCGCCGTGAGCACCGCGAACACCGTCATCGCCTCGGCGAAGCGGTAGACGGCCTGCCGCCAGGGCGCCCGGAACAGGTACAGGATGGCCGAGATCAGCGTTCCCGCGTGGCCGATGCCCACCCAGAACACGAAGGTGGTGATGAGAACGGCCCAGTTCTCACCCACCATCCCCAGGCCGTAGATGATGTTGTGAAGCTCGGCGAACACCAGCAGGCCCACCAGCGACACCGCCATGGCCAGCAGCGCCACGTAGCCCTTGCCGGGCTTCGTGAGCAGCCGCATGGAGTCACGGTTTACCTGCTCGTACGACTCGACGTGCGGGTGGAATACGGAGCGCGTCACCGTCTGCATTTCAGTGGCCTCCCTGCTGGGCCGGTTCGTGGCCTTCCTGCGGCGCTCCCTCCGTGGAGCCGTGCGCCACCGGCGGCGCCGAGTGGCCGCCGTTCACCGGCGTGTGGAGGGTCACCTTCTGCAGGTATACGATGGCCGGGTGCGTGTTCAGCTCGCCCAGCGCGCGGTAGCCGCGGTTGGTGGTGGCCGCCTTGGCCACCGCGCTGTTCGGATCGGCGATGTTGCCGAAGACGTACACCTCCGTGGGGCAGGTCTGCACGCACGCCGGCACCACCTCGCCGTCGCGCATGGCGCGCCCCTCGGAGCTGGCGGTGCGCTCGGCCTCGTGGATGCGCTGCACGCAGAAGGTGCACTTTTCCATGACGCCCTTTTCGCGCACCGTCACGTCCGGGTTAAGCTGCCAGTTCAGCGGCTCGGCGAACTGGTAGGTGAACCAGTTGAAGACGCGCACCTTCCACGGACAGTTGTTGGCGCAGTAGCGCGTGCCCACGCAGCGGTTGTACACCTGCCCGTTCAGCCCGTCGGGCGTGTGGTACGCCGCGTACACCGGGCACACCGGCTCGCAGGGCGCCTGGCCGCAGTGCTGGCAGAGCATGGGCAGGAACCGCACGTCGTCCGTCGCGTCGTCGCGGTACGCCTCTTCCTCGTGGCGGCTGGTGCCGAAGTACCGCTCGATGCGCAGCCAGTGAAGGTCGCGCCCCTTCCGGATCTCCGTGGGCCCCACCATGGGGATGTTGTTCTCGGCGAAGCAGGCCACCACGCACGCCGAGCAGCCGATGCACCGGGCCAGGTCTACCACCATGGCCCAGCGCGTCTCGTTCTCGATGTACTCGCCGTACTCCGTGCCCGCCGGGGGATAGGCCGCCGGGTCGGTGGTCGTTTCTTCCGGAACGAAGCCGCCGGCGCCCTTCAGCTGGAAGATCTTCTTTTCCGAGCCCGGGATGTGCCCCGGCCCCTGCTGGTCCATCTGCACGAGCTGGGTGAGCCCCACCGCCTGCGAGATGGCGCGGTCGTGCTGCACGCGCACGCCCTGCTCCACCAGGCCGCGCGGGAACAGCCGGGTGACGTTGCCGCGCCCCGTGGCGCGCAGGCTCACCTTCATCCCGGCGGAGAGCAGCGCGCCGGTTGCCGGGTCGACGCTGGCGCCCAGCAGCTTCATGGGGTTGGCACCCACGCCCTCGGTGTACTGGCCGAACCCCTTGTGGCCCAGCCCCATCTGCACGGCCACGGTGTCGCGGACGACGCCGGGGTACACGTAAATGCGGGTGGTGATGGTGCCGTGCGGCGAGGTGATGTCTACCTCGTCGCCCTGGGCCAGCCCCAGCCGCTTGGCGGTGTCGGGGTGCAGCTCGGCCCACGACTCCCAGCTCACCTTGGTGACCGGGTCCGGGAGCTCCAGCAGCCAGGGCCGGTTGGCCGTGCGGCCGTCGTAGAAGCGGATGGACGGGTACACCACCAGGTGAAGCCCGTCGGCCGGCCCCTCGTAGCGCGGGGCCTGGAAGGCGACCGCGGCCGGCGCGGGCGTGGCCTGCACCGGGGCGGGCTGCGCGGGCGCGGGCGCCGCCGCGGCGACCGGGACCGGAGCGGCGGCTGCCGCGGTCGCGCCGGCCGCGGGCTGGGCGGTGAAGCCGAGCGCCTGCGAGGCGTCGCCGCCGCCGGCGAACACGCCGCCGCGCTTGAGCGCCGCTTCCCAGGCCGCCTGCGTGGTCGTGCGGCCCGCCCAGGCGGCGCGCAGGTAGTCCAGCCAGGTCTGGCCGGCGAAGCCCGCGGTGGGCGTGACGCCCAGCACGCGGGAGATGTTCAGCAGGATGTCGCCGACCGCGCGGGTGTTGAAGATGGGCCGCATGGCGGGCTGCACCAGCTCGAACACCCCCGGTTCGGGCGTGTAGTCGTCCCAGCGCTCCAGGAAATGGCTCTGGGGCAGGAAGTGCGTGGCCGACGCCGACGTCTCGTCCGGGAACGGGCTGAAGCTGACGCGCGTGGGCACCTTCTTCAGCGCCTCGGCGAACTTGAGCCCGCCGGGCAGGGTGTACGCCGGGTCGTTGCCGTCGATCAGGATCACCTGCACCTGGCCGGCGTTCATCTGCTGGATCAGCTGCAGGATGGGCCGGGCGTCGGCCGCGGCGGGCGTGGACGCGCCGCCGCCGTTCAGCCGGTCTACCGCTTGGCGCAGCGCCTCGCCGTTGGGGCCGCGCACCGCGTAGCCGGGGCCGAAGGCCACCTTGCGGCCGGCCTCGCCCCACCACGTGGCCAGCGTCTGCAGCGCCGTGGCGCGGCGCTGGGCTGTCTCGGCGCCGCCGTTCTCCGGGCCGATCTGCTGCGCTACCTGGGCCAGGTTGGCGCCTCCCGCCAGCGCCTGGGCCACCAGGGCCTCGGTGCCGGGGCGGGTCTCGATCCACAGGTCGGCGTTGATGCCGGTGAGCGGGCGGTGTGGGCCCACCCACACGAAGCGGCCGCGGCGGCCGTCGCGGTAGCCGTGCTGCTGGGCGAACTGGAAGGCGTAGTCGACGGGCGACCCCCAGGTTTCCAGGAAGTCGGCGCCAAACGACACCAGCAGGTCAGCGTCGGCGAAGCTCAGCCCGCGCGGGGTGTCTTCCAGCGGGGCCCAGTCCACCCGCCGCGCGCCGATGGCGGCGGCGAAGTCGGTCGCCAGGCGGTCCATGGTCCCGCGGTAGCCGGGCGTCAGGTACACCACGCTGCCCCGGGGGGCGCGGCGGATGGCCTCGGCCACGGAGCGCTCGGCCTGCGCCCAGGTGGTGCCGCGCGGCTGGCCCTCGCCGAACTCCATGATCTGCGGGCCGCGGAAGCGGTCCGGATGATAGAGCCCCTGCGGCGCGGCCTGGCCGCGCGGGCACAGGTTGCCGTGGCTGATGGGGTGGTCGGGGTTGCCCTCGAGCTTGGTGACCCGCCCCTCGTGCGTTTCCACGTGCACGCCGCACCCGGCCGGGCATTCACGGCAGGTGCTGGTGTACCAGGTGGGCACGCCGGGAACGATCTCCTCGGGGGGCACCACGTACGGGATCAGCTTTTCGACCTCGCCGGTGGAGCACCCCACCGTGGCCGTCGCCGCTCCCGATGCGCCGAGCACCTTCAGGAAGGTGCGTCTCTTCATTCCGTCAGACATGCCGTCTCCTCAGCAATCCTTCTCGCATTCCGGCGCTCAGTAGTGGCAGACCACGCAGTCCGTGGACGCGCGCTGGTTGGGATAGGTGGCCGTCAGCCCGCGCACGTCGCCGCCCGACTCCCGCATCGCGTTGACCTTGCGGACGAAGGACGAGCGGGCCTTCACCGACGCCTCTTCCGCCGCCGACAGCGGCGTTTCGCCCCGGTGGCAGTCGATGCACCAGCCCATGCGCAGCGACGAGGCCTGGAAGACTTCCTTCATCTCCTCGACCTTGCCGTGGCACGTCTGGCACTGCAGCCCGGCGTTCACGTGCGAGTAGTGCGGGAACTTGGCGTGCTCGGGGATCTTGTGGATGCGCACCCAGGGAATCCCTTCGCCGCGGCGCCAGTAGTCCACCAGCTTCTGCCCCTCGTTGTACCAGGTGCTGTCGTTGCCCTTGACCTTGGGGAACGCCAGCTGGGCCTGGCCGCGCAGCGAGGTGGGCGCCGAGCTGGCCGGAACGTGGCAGCCTACGCACAGCTGCACGCTGGGGATGCCCGCGTCCACCGAGCGGTCGGCGGTGTAGTGGCAGTACATGCACGGGATCTTGTTGTCGCCCGCGTGCACGTTGTGGTAGAACGCGATGGGCTGCTTGGGCGCATCCGGCGGCGAGTAGTCGCGGCACGAGGCCGCGGCCGCCATGGAGAGCAGCGCCATCGCCGCGATGCGAAGGACCTTTGTCATTCGTCTGCCTGAACGGAGAATACCATTGGGCCGCGTACACCCGGGCGCCCGGTCATGCGCCCGCCTGCACGCGGCTTTTCACCTGCCTCCGGACCCTGCCCGCGCCCGGCCGCTCTGTCGAGCCACCCCATATAACACCCACCCCGCACTCCGGCAATATCGGGCCGGTGACTACGCCGTGTAGTCGTTTTCCCTACACTGGCGCATGTCGTTGCGGCGGAGCCACTTGCAAAACGGCCGCTCCCGTCAGCGCGCGACGCGGCGGTGCTCCACCATCAGGCAGCGGTCCTGGACCACCTTGATGCCGGCCTCGGCGAAGCGCTGCGCCGCCTGCTCGTGGCGGATGCCGCTCTGCATCCATACGGCCTTCGGCTTGGCAGCGAGGATGTCGTCCACGTGCGGTGCTACGTCTTCCGACCGGCGGAAGACGTTCACCAAGTCCACGGGGCCGGGCACGTCGGCCACGCGGCGGTACACGGGCTTGCCCAGGATGCGGGTGGCGTCGGGGTAGTAGACGGGAACGGGGACCACGTCGAGCCCGGCGTTGTGCAGGTACTCGGGAACGTAGAAGGCGGGCTGGCCGGCCTGCGCCTCGGTCTTGATGCCGAGCACGGCGATGCGCTTGGTGTCGCGTAGGAGCTGCGCAATGCCGTCGCTGGTGGTGACCAGGTTCTGGCGCCAGTCTTGTTCCATGTGTGGCTCCCGGGTGAGGTGGTCGCGAGGGGGACAGGTTACGGCGAGAGGGCGCCGCACGGCAACCCGGGAGAAGAGCCAGGCCGCGGCAGCGGTCATCGACGCCGAGGCCTCGGCCCTGCTGGGGCGAATGAATTCGCGGCAACCACGGCCCGAAGTCCGCCTTCGCGGACTGCATGCACGGTCCAGTGCGCAGGGCCTGCCGAAGCGCATCTGTCATCCCGATGGAGCGGCCCCCGCGAACCCAGCCCACACATCGAAAACGGCAGCGACTGAGGGATCCGCCACACACCGCGCTCCCGAACTCCCGTGCGGAGGCCTCACCCGACCCCAATCTCTTCCTGTGGTCGCGAACGGACGCTCAAACCGCCGAACTGCATCGGCTCGGGTGAATGCGGGCCGCGGCACATCGGGCGGAGTGTGTGGCGGATCCCTCAGTCGCTGCGGAGTACGGCGTATCGGCCGGTCCGTCCTGGCCGCTCCATCGGGATGACATCGTGCGCGACTCAGGAGTGGTGAGAGGGTGCAGCCACGCACCTGCCGACGCGCAATCGAATTCTCCCCTCTCCGCATGCGCAGCATGCGGGGAGGGGCCGGGGGAGGGGCCCACCCGAGGCATGCGCCAAACCTGATCGACACGCTCATCCCTTCTGAGCGCCCCGCCGATCCGCCACGCCCACATCCACCCGTCACCCGAACAAACTCCGAACTAATCTCCCCGCTCGGTGTATCCGCCAGCCACATCGCACCTGAACCGCGCGGCTGGCGCTTTCCGCCGCGGACACGCACTTTCGGCGTCCCGACCCTCGCGAAGACATCCGCCCCCCGCGGCGGCTCAACCGGCCCATGGCGATCCTCACCCCCACACAGCGCGACCGCGTAGTCCCGCGGCTGATCGAGCAGGAGATGCGCGAGTCGTTCATCGACTACTCGATGAGCGTCATTGTGCAGCGCGCGCTTCCCGACGTGCGCGACGGCCTGAAGCCGGTGCACCGCCGCATCCTGTACGCCATGCACGAGGCGGGGCTCACCCCCACCCGTCCGTACAAGAAGGCAGCGACCGTGGTGGGCGACGTGCTGGGCAAGTACCATCCGCACGGCGACGCCTCCGTCTACGACGCCCTCGTGCGGATGGTGCAGGACTTTTCCCTGCGCTATCCGCTCATCGACGGGCAGGGCAACTTCGGGTCGATCGACGGCGACGCGGCGGCGGCCTACCGCTACACCGAGGCGCGCCTTTCCCCCATCGCCGGCGAGCTGCTGGCCGACATCGACCGCGACACCGTCGATTTCGCCCCCAACTACGACGACCGCCTCACCGAGCCGCGGGTGCTCCCCTCGCGCGTTCCCAACCTGCTGGTGAACGGCTCCAGCGGCATCGCCGTGGGAATGAGCACCAACATCCCGCCCCACAACATCGGCGAGGTGGTGCGCGCGGCGGTGCACCTGCTGGACAATCCCGAGTGCGACGTCGACGACCTGATGCGCCACCTGCCCGGGCCGGACTTTCCCACCGGCGCCCTGATCGTGGGCACGCAGGGCATCCGCGACGCGTACGCCAAGGGGCGCGGCCGCGTGGTGATGCGGGCGCGGGTGTACAAGGAGTCCCGCCGCAGCGGCAAGGAGCAGCTGGTCGTCACTGAGATCCCCTACGGCACCAACAAGTCGCGCATCCTGGAGCAGATCGCCGAGCTGGCGCGCGGCGGCAAGCTGGCCGACATCAGCGACCTTCGCGACGAGTCCGACCGCGACGGCATCCGCATCGTCATCGAGCTCAAGCGCGGCGCCGACGGGGCGAAGATCCTGGCGGGGCTGTACAAGTGGACGGCGCTGCAGACCACCTTCGGCGTGATCGCCCTGGCGCTGGACAAGGGCGTGCCGCGCGAGTTCACCCTCAAGGAGATGCTGGAGCGCTTTCGCGACCACCGCGTGCAGGTGGTCGTTCGGCGCTCGCGGTGGGAGCTGGACAAGGCGCGCGACGAGGCGCACGTGCTGGAAGGGCTGATCGCCGCGCTGAAGCGGATCGACGAGGTGATCGCCATCATCCGGGGCTCGCGCAACCGCGAAACGGCGGCGCGAAAGCTGGAGGCGGCGCTGAAGCTCAGCGAGCGGCAGTCCGAGGCCATCCTGAACATGCGCCTTTCCCGCCTGACGCAGCTGGAGTCGCGCGAGCTGCGCGAGCGGCTGGCCGAGCTGGCGACGCGCATCCGCGAGCTGGAGGCGCTGCTGGCCAGCCCCGAGCAGCAGATCGCCGTCATCCGCGCCGAGCTGGAGGAGATGGCTGTCACCTACGGCGACGCGCGGCGCACGACCATCTTCGAAAGCGAAAAGACGGTCACGCTGCAGGACATGCTGGCCGCCGAAGAGGTGGTGGTCACCGTCACCCGCGAGGGCTTCGTCAAGCAGATTCCCATGCCCGTGTACCAGCGCGCGGCGGGAACCGGGCGGGCGCTGATCGGCTCCGAGTACGAGTCCGACTACCTGGAGCGGGTGCTGGTCGCCAGCACCGAGGACACGCTTCTCGTCTTTTCCACCGACGGGCGGGCGTACGCGCTGGACGTGCGCGACCTTCCCGATCCCGAGCTGCGCGCGCGCGGCAAGCGGCTTCACCAGCTGCTGGAGCTGGGCAAGGGCGTGGAGATCGCCTCGGTCCAGCGGGTGAAGGATTTCTCGTCCGAGCGCGCGGCGCTGTTCGCCACGGCGGGCGGTACGGTCAAGCGCACGTCGCTGGACCAGTTCGGCCGCATCCGCGCGGGCGGGGTGGAGGCCATCACCCTGCGCCAGGGCGACCGGCTGAAGTTCGTGGCGGTGACGGACGGGGAGATGCAGGTGGTGCTTGCCGGCTCCGGCGGCCGCGCCATCCGCTTCGCCGAGGCCGACGTGCCGCTGGTGGGCCGCGCCACGCAGGGCGTGCGCGGGATGAAGCTGGACGCGCGCGAGACGCTGGCATCCATGGTGGCCGTGAAGCCGGATGCCGAGCTGTGCGCGGTGACCGCGCGCGGCCAAGGGAAGCGCTTCCTGGCGGACGACCTTCCGCTGCAGAAGCGCGACGGCAAGGGCTCCGTGCTGTCTCCCACCGGCAAGGAGTTCGGTGAGCTGGTGGCGGTGCTGGCGCTGCAGGGAGACCTGAATGCCCTGCTGGCCTCGGGCGAGGGCCGGCGCATCCGCCGCGACGGCATCCCCGCCCTGCCCCGCGAGGCCCCGCCGGAGCCGGTGCTGGAGCTGGCCAAGTCGGAGCGGATCGTCCTGGTGACGCCCCTGGCGGAGCGCGACACCGCCACCCCGCCGGACGCCGGGGACGACGTTCCGCCCGATCCCGACACGAAGGGCGGCGATCCGTCCAATGGCGGCTCAGGTCCGTCTGACGATGGCTCAGGTTCGCCCGCCATCGTTGCGCTCGATGACGCCGATCCATCCGTCGCCGCGGACCTCGCTGACGCCGCTGCATCGGAGAACGACGATCCGCGGGTGGATCCGTCGCTGGCGGAAGACAGCGCGTCATCCGACGATGGCGCACCCTCGACGCAGGACGGGCGATCTGCGGATGTGGGTCTCGCGGACACGGTGAGCGCCCCGGCCGACGAAGTGGAAGCTGTGAGCGAAGCCGAGCTGTTCGTGGACGGTGGCGAGCCCGCAATGGCCGCCGACGAGATGATCATCGAAGATCCGATTATCGAGCCCCGGCGCCCTCGCCGCGCCCGTGGACCGCGCGGCGAGCCCGCCGCCGCAGCCCCGGCCGCCGTCGAAGAGCCTCGTGCGCCGGAGCCCGCGCCCGAACCGGCACCCGCGCCGACGCCGGCGCCGGCGCCCGTGGCGAAGCGTACGAGAAAGCCCGCGCGCGCGTCCGCACCGGAACCCGCAGCTACCCCGGCGCCGGAGCCCGCACCCGCGCCGCAAGCGGCCGAAGTGAGCGCCCCCAAACCGCGCCGCGTAAAGAAAGCGGCCGAGGCTTCCCCCGCCGCACCCGAGGCGGAGCCGGAGCTTCCCGCGAAGGCAAAGCGGGGGAAAAAGGGCGAGCCGACGGAACTGGACCTGTTCGGATGATGCGGCACGCCCTCGGCCCCGGCGACTGAAAAGGCGCGGCAACACCGCACGGTGTGTTAGCCTTCCCGTCAGGGGGTGTCCGCAACCATTTACCAGCGAGATCCCATGCTGCTCACGCGCATCCGGCGGGTCCGCGCCGCCCTTCTGATCTGCGCCGCTTTGCTCGCTGAACCCGGCGCGCTGGACGCACAGACATCGGTCGCGCCCGGCACACGCGTGCGCATCCTGGCGCCCTCCCTGGCTGACACCCTGATCGCTGGCACCGTCATCGAGATCGATTCGGCGTCGATGCTGCTGGCGCCATGGGGTCCGGGCGGGGTGCGGACGGTAACGCTGCGAGACATCGATCGGCTGGAGGTGCGCGGGCCCGCGTCCATGACCGCCAGCGTGCTGCGGTGGATGGTTGCCGGAGCCGTGGCGGGATATGCGGTGTGCCACGCGGCATCCGGGTCGCCGCACGCGAACTGCCCCAGGGCAGGAGGCGCCGCTGCCGGTGGGACAATGGGAGTGATGCTGGGTCTGGCGATCGGCAGCAGGTCGCGCGGGGCGGGGCGCTGGCGGCCCGTGCCGGTTCCGGGGCGGGCGGGTCCGTAGCGACCCTACCGGGAGAATTCGATCGCGCTTCGGCAGTTGCGGAGCGCGTGCAGGTGAAGCCCCGAGTGGGACGCGACAGCGGTCCTCGTCGGGGCTTTCCGCTTTCCGAGCGGCGGGTTCACCCGCTCGAGGTGCCTGGGTGAAATCTGGGGCTCGCGAGCGCTTCGATCATTGTGTGGCGGATCCCTCAGTCGCTGCCGTCTACGGTGTAGGGGCCAGGTCCGCCGTGGCCGCTCCGTCGGGATGACAATCGCGCGTCGGCAGGTGTGGCGGGCATGCAGGTGAAGCCCCATCGGGCCACGGGTCACCCGCCCCCGCAATTCGCGACGTGCACCACGCCCCGGGTGCCGCTTGCGCCCCGGCGATGGTACATTGCCCGCTCACCCGCGAATGATCCAGATGTTCACGACCGAAACCGATGCCGCCGCGCAGCTTGCGGCCGATGCCGAGGCCCTGCGCTCCACCGGGCACGACCTGATCGACCGCATGGCCGACTACCTGGCCGGCATCGAGTCGCGCCCGGTATCCACCCCGCTTTCCCCCGCCGAGCTGGAGCGCCGCTTCGACGAGCCGCTTCCGCGCGAGGGTCGGCCGGCCGGCGAGGTGTGGGACGAGGTGTGGCGCGACGTGGTGGGCAACGCCATCCACTTCGCCCATCCCATGTACATGGGCCACCAGATCGCCCCGCCGCTCCCCCACGCCGTGCTGGCCGACACGCTGGCGAGCCTTCTCAACCAGTCGCTCGCCGTGTGGGAGATGTCGCCCACGGGCACGCTGGTGGAAGAGCGCGTGGTGTGCTGGCTGGCCGACGCGCTCGGATTTCCCGCCTCCGCCGCGGGAACGCTGGTGTCGGGCGGCAGCGTGGCCAACCTCACCGGCCTGCTCGCCGCCCGCGAGGCGCGCTTTCCCGGCTGCTGGACGGACGGCGTGGCCCGCACGCCGGACGCGGAGCGCGCCGTGCTGCTCGTCTCCGAGCACTCGCACTACTCGGTGGAGCGTACGGCCGGGCTGATGGGGCTGGGCAGCCACTCCGTCGTCGGCGTGGGCGAGCGCGACGGCAAGATGTGCCCCACGGAGCTGGAACGGGCGATCGACGAGCTGCGCGGCGAGGGGCGGATCCCTTTCGCCGTTTCCGCCACGGCGGGCGCCACGGCGATGGGCCTCTTCGACCCGCTGGACCAGATCGCCGACGTCTGCCAGCGCGCGGGCGTGTGGATGCACGTGGACGGCGCGCACGGCGCCTCGTTCGTGATGTCAGACACGCTCCGCCACCTGGTGCACGGCATCGAGCGGGCAGACTCCGTGGCCTGGGACCCCCACAAGATGCTGTGGATGCCCATGTCCACCGGGGCCGTGCTGGTGCGCGACGGCAGGCACCTGGAAGCGGCGTTCCGCCAGAAGGCGCCCTACCTGTTCCACACCCGCCCGGGCGAGGACCGCTGCCGCGACGCGGGACGGATGACGCTGCAGTGCACGCGGCGCTTCGACGCGCTGAAGCTGTGGGTGGCGCTGCGCCACTACGGCACCGGCCACTTCGCCGGCCTGCTGGAGCGCACCACCGCCACCGCGCGCTCCCTGCAGGACAAGCTGGCCGCCGCCTCGGACTTCGAGCCCATGCACGCGGTGGAAAGCAACATCCTGTGCTTCCGCCACCTGCCGGAATCCGTCCGTGGGTGGACGGACGACGAGGTCGACGCGTTCCAGGCCGAGCTCCGCGCGCGCCTGAACGCCTCGGGCCGGGGATGGATCACCACGACGGTGCTCAACGAACGCCGGGTGCTGCGTGTCACTCTCATGAACCCGCGCACCGGCGACGAGCACCTGGACCGGCTGATGGAGGCGCTCCGGGAGATCGGCCGCGAGCTCGCGGGCACGTGAGCCGTTGGGGGACGGCTGTTTCCCGGATGGCCGAGTGGTTGCAAAATCCTGGCACCGCAAAGAAAAATGAATCCCCCCGTGGCTCTCGCGGCGTATTCCTCCTGAGCATCAGGGTATCGCACACAAGGGAACAATGGCCGGGCAGGACGTAGTGGCGCGAGGCATGCGAAGGGAACCGCGACCTATCCGGTGGCGCGGTACCCGAGCACGCACTCCCATGAGCACAGTCCAACCCCCGCGCAGGCCGGAGAGCGAATCTCCCGCTCGCCCGCTGCACCTCGTCGCCTCCGAAGGCGGCGAGGACCTGCGCCTCATGGAGCGTATCCGCCAGCGCGACGAGGCCGCATTCGCGGCGGTCTACGACCGCTGGTCGGAACGGGTGTACGCCGTGGCCTTTCACCTGGTGGGCAACCGCGACGACGCCGAAGAGGTCGTGGAAAAGACGTTCAGCCAGGTATGGGCCGAGGCCGACCGCTATCATGACGGACGGGGCTCGGTGGAGGCCTGGATCATCCTGATGGCCCGCAGCCGCGCGCTGGACCGGCTTCGGCTGCTCAAGTCGCGGATGAAGCGCGAGGAGCGCCTGGACGAGCGGGCCGCGGGCGAGCTCGCGGGCGAGGGCGAGTCTCCGCTGCAGGGCGCCGCCGCGGGCGAACGCCGCGACATCGTGGACCGCGCCGTGTCCCGCCTTCCGGGCGACCAGCAGCGGGTGGTGCGGATGACCTTCTTCGAGGGCCTTACGCAGCGGGAGATCGCGCACGAGCTGGGCGTTCCGCTGGGAACGGTAAAGACGCGCACGCGCCTGGCTTTTCCCAAGCTGCGCGCCCTGCTTTCGGGACTGCGGGAGCCGGGATGATCACGGAAAACGATCACGCCCGGTGGCGCGCGGCGATGGAGGCAGGGGCGCCCAAGGCACTGTCGGACGACGAGCTGGAGGGGATGCTGGCGCACGCGGACGAGTGCGCCGACTGCGCCCCCGCCCTCCGCGACTTCGCCGCCCGCGCGCTCGCCGCCCAAGCCCCCGCCGTGCGGATGGAGCCCGCGCGCGCCGCGGACGTCCGCCGGCGGGTGCTCGTGGCGACGGCTCGCCCGTCCACCGCGCCGCGCAAGCGGAGGCCCGGGTACGCGGCCGCCTATCCGGGAGGATGGATGGCTGCGGCCGCGCTCGTGGTCGCCCTGCTGACGCACCATGCCTTCCACGAGCCGCTGGAGGCGGGCTGGTTCGCCGCCGCGCTCTTCGCGCTGCTGGCGCTGGGGCTGGGGTACTACGCCATGCAGCAGCGCCGCCGGATGGAAGACCTTCAGCACCAGCTGGACGCCGCCTCCGACACATCCGACGGGCGACGGGCCTGACCACTGGGACCGAACGGCGAGAGGGGCGGACCAGCGTGAGCCGGTCCGCCCCTCTCTCGTCTGGACGTGAATCCGCCGCTAGTTGCGGTTTCCCAGCCCCGCGATGTCGCGGGAGCGGAGGGTGCGGCCGCTGCCCAGCAGCCCCATCACCCGCTCGCCCCCCGGCTGGTAGCGCAGCGTGGTGGCGCGCATGCCCAGCAGCAGGTTCACCGTCACCAGCGTCCCCGGCACCTCCGTCCCCTCCAGCATGGACGCCAGCTGGGCCGCGGTGTTCTCCTGGAAGTTGCGGGCGACGATCACCAGCGCGTCGGGCATCTCGTCCACCGCGGCGGCCACGGCCCTGGCGGCGTCGCCCCCCAGCGTGAACTGCACCTGGGGATAGGCCAGCACCACGCCCTGCCGCTCGCCGTGGCCGAAGCGGACGCACTCCTCGGGGCCCAGCGAGCCCAGCGCCGCGGCGCCCGTCATGTCTTCCATCACCCGGCCGATGCGCTGGCGGAACTCGCCGGCGGCGGTGGGGCCGCGAAACGACAGGCTGCGCAGCGCCTCGCCGAAGTAGCGGTCGGCGTCGAAGTGGCGGTAGCAGGGGAGCAGGCGCGCCGCGGTGGGCCTGTCGACCCATCCCGTGGCGGCGAGCGCGTCCACCAGCGCCTCGCCCTCCAGGTGCGGGTCGCGCGCCGCCACCCAGCGCAGCGCGTGCTCCATCCGCGTGCTCTCGTCGCCGATGGGGTTTACGCCGGACGGGGGCGTGAACAGGACTTCGTTGAGCGGCTTGCCGAACCAGATCATCGGAGATCGACCACTTCGGTTGAGCGGGACGGGACTGCTGTGACGATGATGGAACCGGCCGCGCGCGTCAAGGCGCGGCGCGGGAGCTTGACACCCTGTACCCGCCAGCCATCTTGTCGGTTCACCGAACGCGTACCCGCACCCGGACCACAGCCGTGCACCGACTTGCCCTGCCCGCCGCGCTGCTGGCGCTGGCCGCCTGCGAGGTCAACCAGACCCCGGCGCGGGTACTGAACCCGCGCGACCCCAGCGCCGTGGAGCAGCGCGACGCCGAGCAGGAGATCGCGGCGCGCGTGGGGGCCTTTCGCGAGGCGCTGCTGCGCGGCGACCGCGGCGGCGCCGTCGATGCGCTGGCGCCGGTGGGTACGGCGCACGTGATGGGGCCGCGGGCCAACGACGGGCGCGCCCTGCTGGGCCCCGATGGGCTGCGCGCCACCCTCGACGCCCTGGCGCTGCCCAGGGGGGCCGTCGCGCGCACCCCGGACCTGCACGTGGAGGCCGATGCCCAGGACGGCACCGGCTGGTTCGCCACCCACCTGGAGCTGTTTCCCGTGGCGCAGGGCGGCCAGGTGGAGCGGCTGCGGGTGTCGGGGGTGTTCGCGCGGCAGGAGGGTACGTGGCGGCTGATCGAGATGCACCTGTCGCGTCCCGAGGCCCCGCCCGCCCCCCCGGCGCCTCCCGCCGACACTACGGCTGCGGCGCCGCCGGCAGCGAGTCCAGCCGCGGGCGCAGCGCCTCGGGAAGACGGATGACGGGGGCCTCCGGGCTCCAGTCCACCGGCCGGGTCATGGGCGCGTAGTCCTCGCCCGGCTGAAAGCCCAGCGGCTCGGCCAGCGCGGCGGCGAGCTGCGCGTCGGTGATCCGCTTGTCGCCGTGCATCAGCCGCAGCACCTCGTTGCGGCGCGCGCCCACCGGCCCCGGGGCCGCCTCGGGGTCCAGCACCCGCGGCGGAAGGAGAATGCCGGCCAGCGTGGCCGCCTCGCCCAGCGTCAGCCGCCGCACGTCCTTGCCGAAGTATTCCATGGCCGCGTGGTGCACCCCGAACAGCGGCCAGCTTTCCGTCCGTCCCAGGTACACCCGGTTCAGGTACAACTCCAGCCGCCGCCCGGGCGAGCGCTCGGCCTCCAGCAGCTGCGCCATGGCCACCTCGCTGGCCTGGCCCTTCACCCCGGGCTCCAGCTGGTGCACCTGCCGAACCAGGTCGCGCGCCAGCGAGGGGCGCTGGCGGCGCAGGTAGCCGGGCTGGCGCAGCGTGGAGGTGGTGTCGACCACCGTCAGGAACGCCTCGCGCACCTGCGGCGGAAGCTGCGACAGCGGCACCCAGTCGGGACGCCGCCGCGCTTGGGCTTCCTGCCGTAGCAGGCCGGCGCCCAGCTGCATGTGCGCCCACACCATGTAGGCCCCCAGCCCGGCGATCAGCAGCACCCCCACCACGGCCAGCCCGATCAGCGAGTCGCGGTACCGCCCGCCCAGCCGCTTTTCCTCCGGCTGCTTGGTCCACCTGCCCGTGCGCGGCGCGCCTCCGAGCTTCTGTCCTTTTCCGGGCTTGGCCACCGAAGTACTTGGAGTACGGAGTAAACGTGCGCTCGATTGTCCGGCCCCCACGCGCCGGCCGGCGCCCGCGGGCGGGCAAGAAGCATTCCCAGCGCTGGCAAGTGGCGGCGCGCCAAGGGCTTTGGGCGGTTGCATCCCAGGCCCCGTTCCGTTAGCGTTCAGGCTGCCGGAGCAGACGCTCCCGGCCGCCCGGAACCGCGCACCGACCGATGGAGCAAACCTACTTCCGCCGCGGGTTCGGCCTCAAGAAAGAGGTCGCCCCCCTCATTCGCTCCGAGTACCACAGCACCCTCGTGGAGCGCATCCGCGCACGCGGGTACCGCGAAACCTGGGGCGAGGGAAGCCGGCAGGTGACCGTGCGGCTAGCGGAGGAGTTCGGCTTCTGCTACGGCGTGGACCGGGCCGTGGAGTACGCCTACGAGACGCGCGCCCAGTTTCCCGGGCGCCGCATCTTCCTGCTGGGCGAGATCATCCACAACCCGCACGTGAACCGCCGCCTGACGGAGATGGGCGTGGTGTTCCTGCATCCCGACGAGCAGGGCGCCTTCGACTTCGCCGGGCTGGTCCCCGACGACGTGGTGATCCTCCCCGCCTTCGGCGCCACCGTGGCCGACTTCCGGCGGCTGCAGGCCGTGGGCTGCATTCTGGTCGACACCACCTGCGGCAGCGTGCTGAACGTGTGGAAGCGGGTGGAGCAGTACGCCCGCGACGGCTTCACGGCGCTGATCCACGGCAAGTACCTGCACGAGGAAACGCGCGCCACGGCCAGCCAGGCGCTCAAGTACCCCGAGGGGCGGTTCCTGATCGTGCGCGACATGCCCGAGGCGCGGCGGGTGATGGACTACATCGAGCAGGCCCCGGGCGCCATGACCCGCGGCGAGTTCCTGGAGCACTTCACCCCCAAGGCCTCGGCCGGGTTCGATCCCGACCTTCACCTGCGGCGCATCGGCGTGGCCAACCAGACGACCATGCTTTCGGGCGAGTCGCTGGACATCGCCGCCGAGGTAGGCAGGTCGCTGGCGAGGCGGTACGGCGGCGAGCCGGGGTTCGACCTTTCGCAATACTTCCGCTCGTTCGACACCATCTGCTCGGCCACGCAGGAGCGGCAGGACGCCGTGCACCAGCTGGTGGACGGGCCCGACGGCCCCCCGGACGTGATGGTGGTCATCGGCGGCTACAACTCGTCGAACACGCACCACCTGGCCGTGCTCTGCGCCCAGCACACCGTCACCTTTCACGTGGCCGACGCCTCGTGCATCGACCCCGAGGCGGGCACCATCCGCTTCAAGCCGGCCGGCACCCCGCTGGACGCGCCGGAAGTGGTCGCCGAGGACTGGCTCCCCCCCGGGCCGCTGACCGTGGGTCTCACCGCGGGCGCATCCACCCCCAACAACAAGATCGGCGAGGCGGTGGAGCGCCTGCTGCGCACCCGCGGCCTGGCCGTGGACGACGTGCCGGAGCCCGCGGCCGCCTAACCGTTCGCGTGCTGGCGTAATCTGAGCGTCAGGCGGAGACGGAAGAGGCGGCCTCGGCGGCCGTGGGGGCGAACTCGTCGTACAGGTCCAGGAAGATCTGGAACAGCTCCGGGTCGAACGAGCCCTGGTCGTCGCGCATGATGCCCAGGGCCCGCTCCGGGGTGAGCGGCGCGCGGTAGCTGCGGGCGGTGGTCAGCGCGTCGAACACGTCGGCCAGGCGCAGGATGCGGGCGGACCGGGGGATGGCCTCCGCCACCAGCTGGTCGGGGTAGCCCCGGCCGTCCCAGCGCTCGTGGTGGCTCCGTACCATCGGGCGGATGTCCCACGGAAACTCCACCGGCGCCAGCATCTCGTCGCCGATGACGGTGTGGCGCTCCATCGTAGCCCGCTCCTCGTCGGTCAGCCTGCCCGGCTTGTTCAAAATCTCCTCGGGCACCTCGGTCTTCCCCACGTCGTGAAGGAAGGCCCCCATTCGGAACCAGGTCAGCTCGCGGTCCGTCATCCCCGCCCGCTCGGCGATGCGGCAGGCGTAGTCGGCCACGCGGGCGCAGTGGCCCAGCGTGTAGCGGTCCTTGGCCTCGATGGATTCGCCCCAGACCCGCACGACGCCCAGGAACTCTTCTTCCAGGTCGGCGACGCGCTTGTCGAGGTCGGCCAGGTCCGGCCGTGCCTGAAGACTGGTGAACAGCGTATGTGAGCGATTGAGCGCCTCCAGCGCCTGGCGGTTGCTTCCCTGGAGCCGAAGAACGCGCGACATTTCCCGCTGCGCCTGAGCCTCCACGAGCGAGTCGCGCGGGCGGGCGATCTCTATGGCGCGCTGCAGGTGGATCGTAGCAAGGTGAAGCTTGCCGCTCTCCCGGTAGATGACCCCGTACAGCTTCAGCGCCTGCGCCTGGTGGAACTCGTCGTTGAGGCGGCTGAAGATCTCGAAGCCGTCGTCGCAGGCTTCGCGCGCCCGGGCAAGTTCGCCGCGGGCAAGGAACAACTCGGCCCGGTTCACGTGCACCATCGCGGTCCGCACCACGTCACCCGTTTCCAGCGAGACGGCGAGCGCCCGGTCGAAATAGCCCAGCGCATCCGCCAGTTCACCGCGGTACAGGTGGAGCATCCCCAAGTTGTTCAGGGCCGAGATGCGGCCACGGGCCGGGCCAGCGACGTCCAGGTGCCGGAGCGCTGTTTCGTAGCGCGTACGCGCCTCGTCCAGGTCGCCGCGAATGTTGGCGAGGATGCCGAGGTTCTGCTCGGTTTCGGCTACGAGCACCTGGTCGCCGGCACGGCGGCCCAACTCGTTGGCCGCAGCGTACAGTCGGGTGGCCTCGGACGAGGCGCCCCGCTCGAAAGCGAGCATCCCGAGCCCGTTCAGCGCGCGGCCGGCGATGTCGTCCCGCCGGTTCAGTTCCCCGAGGGTGCAGGCAAGCTCCAGAGCGTCTGACGAAAGGTCGGGATCGCCGGCGAGGCGCATGCAGTGCCCCAGCCGGACGACCGCCTCCAGGATGCCGGACAGGTCCTGCCGCTGCACGCTCGCCGCATACGCGGTGTGGAGCGCAACGGCAGCCTCGCCCCACGCGCCTGAACGCTCGAACGACGCCGCGCGGTCCAGGAGAGCGCTCGTGTCGGGGTTCAACGGAAGCAAAGACTCATCGTTCACGCAAAAAGCAGAGGGCGGCGTCAGTCGCCGCCCTCGCGTTGGGATCGTTCCGCCCGTGCGGACACCGCGGGATGCGAATCAGGACGCCGTGCGGCCGCCGCTGACCATAAACCCGCCGGACTGCGTCGTAATCTCGCCGTCGGCGTCCTGGCCGGCCGGACGATGCGAGTTGGCGATGGAGTCGCCCTGCGCACGGTCCAGCGAGGGCCCCGCGGCGGCGGTGGGCGCGGTGGCCGAGTCGGCGCAGCCGCCGGTGGTGATCAGGATGCCGGCCAGCGTGGCCAGCAGAGTCGCACGAATACGGGACATGAGGGTTCTCCGACAATCAGTGAGCGCACGAGCGCGGAAGTACTTCAGGGATGGGTCACAGAATACGTCACTGCTTGCGAAAAGTCAACGCTCTCCTCACGCCCTCGCGTTCACCTACCTTGCTCCACGCCGCAAAAACGCCGGCCGGAGGGTTCCGGCCGGCGCCTTTTCTCCCGCGTGCGGCTAGTGGTGCCCGCCGTCGCCGGGGATCACCCGGAAGATGTGGTTGTACGTGGCAATGATGCCGCCCAGCCCCGCCAGCAGCAGGAAGAACGCGGCGATGGCGTACGCCACCTGCGCGCCCGAGCGATCCAGCGCAGCCCAGCTGCGCGAGGCGGCGACGCACACGGCGCACAGCAGCAGCAGCAGCGCGCCCAGCCCGAAGCCCAGCGCGGTGCCGACGCCCTTTTCGGCCTCGTCGCTCAGCACGGGAAGTCGGATGTTGGCGATGGCCGACCGCGAGTGCTGCTTCGGGTGGGCCTCTTCGAAGGACTGGTAGCGCCCCTCGACGGTGCGGAACGTCTCGTTGTCCCTGCGGCTCATGCTCCCCCCTGCTGGCTGAGGGCGTACACGTACGCGGCGATGCTGCGCACCTGCGCGTCGTCGAAGGCGCCGCCGCCCTTGGGCGGCATCATCCCCGGGAACTGCTTGGGGTTCGCGACGCCGTTGTTGATGATGGTGACGATCTCGGGGTACTGCCCGCCGATGTTGAGCCACTGGCGGTCGTTGAGCGGCGGCCCGGCCTGGCTGCCGGTGCCGTTCTGCCCGTGGCACGCCGAGCACACGGTGCCGAACGACGCCTGCCCCTCGTCGACCATGGCCTGCGTGACGCCGGCCGGCGGGTTGGCGAGCACCACCTTGGCCGCCGCGGCGCCCACGCTGGTGCCGGGCACCACCGTCGGCGGCTCGGGATAGGCGTGCGACGGCACCTGCGGGTCGCCGCGGTACGAGATCTTCGCGTAGCCCCCCTGCGCGCCGGGTTCGCACCCGGCCAGCAGAGCGGCGGCCAGCAGCAGAGCGGCCGGCGCGGGCCGGCCCCGGAAAACGTACGCCATCGTCGTCGTGGTCCCTCGTCCTGTTCTCGTCCGGCGGCGGTCGCCGCGGGCGGCGTAAAAGAGCGTCCGGGGGCCTTCCACGCAAGAGGATGGCCCACGCGGGGATCACCCGCTACGCCTGCTTCGCTTCCCTCGCGGCGCGCTTCAGCCGCTCGACCATGGCCACCAGCCCCGCCTCGCGGGCCGAAAGGCCGATCTTGCCCATCACCTGGCGCACGAAGTCCGGCGGAATGGCCAGCACCGTTTCCGGCGGCTGGCCGTTCACCGCGTCGAAGATCATGGCCAGCAGGGCCCGGATGGCGGCGCTCTCCCGGGGCACGTCGGCGTGGTAGTACATCCTGCCGTCCACCACCTCGGGATAGATGGCCACGGGCGTCTGGCACTCGTGCACCCGGAACTGCGCCGCGTCGAGCCCCGCGAACCGCTCCGGCAGCTCGGGGAGTTTCTTGGCGTACTGCACCAGCGCCTGCCGCGTCATGTCGGGCGTCAGGGTGGCGAAGCGCCGCAGGATCTTTTCGATCGAGGGCGGCATCTGTCCGGGGGTCGCGTCCACCGTCGTCAGAACACGCGGACGTTGATGTACCGCCCCGGGTTGGCGCGGATGTCGGCCGTCAGCTGGTTGAGGCTGGTGACCGCCGCGTTCAGGTTCTGGTACAGCTGGTCGTCGGTCGTCAGCTTGCCCAGCGTGCCCTCGCCCGCCTCTACCCGCGCCGTCAGCGCCGCCAGCGACTGCCCCGCCTGCTGAAGCGAGCCCGTGGCCGCGTCCAGCCGGATGGTCATGGAGTCGGTGCGCGCGATGGCCCGCGCCAGCTCCGGCTGCGAAACCGCCCCCTGCAGCCCCGCCGCCGAAGCGTTCAGGCTGGTGGTGAGCTGCGCGAGCTGCCGGCGCTGGTCCGTGGCCAGCAGCGTCAACTGGCGGAGCAGCTGCTCCATCTCCACCGCGCTGTTGCCCACCGCCGACACCGTGCGCTCGCTGAGCAGCGCCTGCGCGGCCACGAGCACGCTGTCGGAGTTGGCCACCACCTTCTCCGCCTGCTGCGCGAAGCCCGCCTCTTCCACGTACGGCAGCACCGTACCGTCCGCGATCCGCTGCGTGGAGGTGCCCGGCTGGATCTCGGCGACCATGGACTGCAGGATGCCGCCCGAGACGATGGAAACGCTGGAGCCCGCGGGAACGTGGTACTCCTTTTCGAACTCCATGCTCACCCGCACGCCGTTGGGCCCGATCTGGAAGTCGCGGATGCGGCCGATGTTCACCCCCTTCAGCCGTACCGGGTCGCCCTTGCGGATGCCGTCGGCGTCCTTCACCACGGTGTAGGCGTGGTAGCGGCCGCGGAAGGTGCCCGGGTCGGTGAGCGCGAAAAGGGCGGTGAGCACGGCCAGCAGGCCGATCACCACGAACAGGCCGACGTGAATTTCGCGTCGCGGAGCACGCATGGGAGCCATCGCCCGCAGGTCGTCGTTGGAAAGTCTAGGGGCCGGCGCGGTGGGCGCCCGGCCGTCGGCGCGCTGGATCATACCAGTAGCTCGTCGTTGTCGGGTACGTCGCGTTCCAGGAAGGCCCGCACCAGCGGGTCATCGCTGTCGCGAAACTCGTCGGCCGTGCCGACGAACCGAATGAAGCCGTGGTCCAGCATGGCCACCCGGTCGCTGATGGGGAGCGTTCCCTCGATGTCGTGCGTGACGATGATGGAGGTGACGCCCAGCTCGGCGCCCAGCCGCGCGATCAGCCGGTGCACCACCGTTCCGTTCACCGGGTCGAGCCCGGTCACCGGCTCGTCGTACAGCAGGATCTGCGGGCGGCCGATGATGGCCCGCGCGATCCCCACCCGCTTGCGCATGCCGCCCGACAGCTGCGAGGGCAGCTTCGACAGCACCTTGCGGGGCTCCAGGTTCACGTGCTCCAGGGCGTCGACCACGCGGGCCATCAGCCCCTTGCCGCCCAGGCCGCGCTGCTCCTCGTCGCTCAGGCCCTGGGCCACGTTCTCGAACACGCTCATGCTGTCGAACAGCGCGGCGTTCTGGAACACGTAGCCCACCTTGCGGCGAAGGGCCTGCATCTGCTGACGCGTGGCGCCGCAGACCGACTGCCCGTCGACCACCACGTCGCCCTCGTCGGGCATGATCAGCCCGATGGTGGTCTTGAGCAGCACGCTCTTCCCCGTGCCCGAGTGGCCGACGACGGAAAGCGTCTCGCCCCGCCCCACGGCCAGGTCCACCCCCGCCAGCACCGGGTGGTCGAACGACTTGTACAGGTCGCGGTAGTCCACCATCACGTCGTTCACGCGGCCCTCCGTCAGTTGAGCAGGAGGGGCGGGAACATGGCGTCCAGGATCAGCACGCCCAGCGTCATGGTCACCACGGCCGCCGTGGTGTAGCGCCCCACCCCCTCGGCGCCGCCGCGTGTGGCCAGCCCCATGTGGCAGGCCACCAGCGGGATCACGAAGCCGAACGCCAGCGCCTTGGAGAGCGAGTAGAACATGTCCCAGTCGTGCCAGAACAGGCTGGCGCCGTAGAAGAACGACTGCCGCCCCAGCCC
Organism: Longimicrobium sp.; assembly: GCF_036388275.1. NCBI lineage: Bacteria > Pseudomonadati > Gemmatimonadota > Longimicrobiia > Longimicrobiales > Longimicrobiaceae > Longimicrobium > Longimicrobium sp. The sequence continues at coordinate 135,325 of NZ_DASVSF010000060.1, read as the reverse complement.
CACCGTGAACTGCGCGGCCATCATTCCCGCGTACAGCCCCACCAGATTGGCGATGGCCACCAGGATGGGAACCGAGATGATGCCGGCCACGATGCGCGGGGCCACCAGCGTGCGCACCGGGTCGCGGCCCAGCGAGTACAGCGCGTCGATCTGCTCCGACACCCGCATGGTCCCCAGCTCGGCGGTGATGCGCGCGCCCACCCGGCCGATGAGCACCACCGCCGTCAGCACGGGGCCCAGCTCCAGGATGATGCTGCTGGCCACCACGCTGCCCAGGTACTCCAGCGGCATGTTGCCGGTGAACTGGTAGCCGCCCTGCTGCGAGGTCACCACGCCGGCCAGGCTCCCCGTCACCATCACGATGGGAATGCTGCCCACGCCCATCCAGTACACCTGGTTGGCGAACTCGCGGAAGGGAATGCGCCCCGTGAACAGGTACACGAGGGTGCGCCACACCAGCGTCGCCATCCCCCCGGCGTGCTCCAGCAGCCGCTCGGCGCTGCGCCCGGCCGACGCCAGCCGCCGCTCGGGCCAGCTGTGGGGGCGCGGCGCCCGCCGCTGCCGTGTTTTTTCGAGAACCGCGGTGCCGGCCCCGGGGGCCGGCTCCTCGCGCGACGTCTGCATGGAACCCTGGAAAGAAGAAAGCGCCCGGGCCTTTCGGCGCCGGCCGCGTCCCCGTGCGGCGGGGACGCCATCATACACCGCTGCGTCCAGCCCGTTTCACCGGCTGGCCCTTTGCTCCGCCACTCTCGCTGGTACGGGAGCAGCGGTTCCGGCGGATTCACCCGCGCCGCCGGGGGCGCCCCGCGCCGTGCACCATGATGCGGGTGCGCGGCGCGGGATGCATGGGTCAATCGCCCTGGTGCGCGGGCTCGCGCCCCACCAGCCGGGGCTCCACCGGGATCGTGCGGTCAACCCCGTGCGCGCCGCCGCCGTGTCCGCCGCCGTGCCCCGCGGAGGGGGTGCGGCGGAAGCGGCCCAGCACGGCCTCGCGCAGGTCGTCGAGCAGTTCCCACACGGTGGGGATCACCAGCAGCGTCAGCAGGGTGCTGGTCAGCACGCCGCCGATGATGGCGATGCCCATCGGCGCGCGGAACTGGGCGCCCTCGCCGCGGCCCAGGGCCACGGGAAGCATGCCGGCGATCAGCGCGAAGGTGGTCATCAGGATGGGCCGCAGCCGGATGGCGCCCGCCTCGATCAGCGCGTCGCGCGTGCTCATCCCGCTTTCCTTGGACCACTTGGCGAAGTCGATCAGCAGGATGGCGTTCTTGGCGACGATGCCCATCAGCATGATGATGCCGATCATGCTCATCAGGTTCAGCGTGCTTCCGGCGATCTTCAGCCCCAGCACCACGCCGATCAGCGACAGCGGCAGGGAGAGGAGGATGGCCAGCGGGTCCAGGAAGCTGCCGAACTGCACCACCAGGATCAGGTACATCAGCATCACCGCCACGCCCAGCGCGAACATGATGCGCCCGAACACCTCGTTCTGGTCCTCGGTCTCGCCCCCGAAGCTCATCACGTAGCCGCTGGGCATCTGCACCTTCTCGATGCGCGTGGTGATGTCGGCCACCACCTCGGAAAGCGGGCGGTCCTGGGTGTTGGCTTCGACGTTGATCACCCGCTCGCGGTCCAGGTGGTTGATCTGCGCCGGCCCCAGCTCGCGCCGGATGCTGGCCACCTGTCCGAGCGGCATGGTCACCGGCCCCTGCGGCCCGGCCATCACCAGGGGCACGCGCTCCAGGTCGCCCGTGCGCTCCCGCGCCTCGGGGGCAAAGCGCACGTACACGTCGCGCGTTTCGCCGTTGGGGTCCACCCAGTCGCCCGCGTCCACGCCGGCGAAGGCCGGGCGCAGCGCCTGCGCCACCTGCGCGGCGCTGATCCCCAGGCTTCCCGCCAGCCCGCGGTTCAATTCCACCGTCAATTCGGGCTTCTGCCCCTTGGTGGAAAGCCCCACGTCCACGGCGCCGGGCACCTGCCGCACCTCGGCCTCGATCTGCTCGGCCAGGCGGTTGAGCACGGCGATGTCGGGGCCCTGCAGCTGGATCATGATCTGCTTGGTGCCGCCGAAGTTGCCCGTTCCCAGCGCGGCCGTGGCCCCGCCCACGCGCTTGGCGGCGATGCGCACCGCGTTTGCGATCTCCTTCTGCCCGCGGCCGCGGTCGGCCTTGGGCACCAGGCGCACGTACACCTTGCCCTCGTCCACCGCCCCGCCGCGCCCGCCAATGGTGGTGTAGGTGTACCGCACCTCGGGCTCGCGCCGGGCGAGCGCCGCCACCTCTTCGCTCTTCAGCCGGGTGTACTCCAGGCTGGCGCCGGGGGGCGTGTCGATGTCCACCTCGAACTCCGACTGGTCGTCGGCGGGGAAGAACTCGAAGCCCAGCTTGCCCCCCTCGGGCGCCACGCCGATGGCCACGAACATCAGCACCAGCGACAGGACGCCGACGACTGCCTTCATCGCCCCGCCCGTCAGCCCGCGGGGAAAGCGGACCATCGAAAGGACCACCACGGCGGCGGTGACCACGATCATCACCGCGAAGAAGGCGAAGATGCCCTTGGCCGGCACCACCAGCGCGCCGATGAACGAGCCTACGGCGATCAGGATCATCGCCAGCTGGTGGTCGAGCGCCCAGCCGATGACCTTGCGGTAGTTGTGGGCCTGGCGGTCGAACCAGCGGTTGAAGCGGTCGAGCCAGCGGGTGATGAACCACTTCTCGTGCTCTTCGCGGTGCGGGTCCGGCCAGTACGCGCTGAGCATGGGGTCCAGCGAGAACGACACGAACAGCGACACCAGCACCGAGCAGGCGATGGTCAGCGCGAAGGGCGCGAACCACTGCTCCGCCAGGCCGCCCATGAAGGCGATGGGCACGAACACGCAGACGATGGAGAACGTGGTTGCCGCCACCGCCACGCCGATCTCGTCGGTCCCCTCGCGCGCCGCGGTGAAGTGGTCCTTCCCCATCTCCACGTGCCGCACGATGTTCTCGCGCACCACGATGGCGTCGTCGATCAGGATGCCGATGGCCAGCGACAGCCCCAGCAGCGACATGGTGTTCAGCGTGAAGCCGAACGCCAGCACCGCCACGAAGCTCGCGAGCACCGACACCGGCAGCGCCAGGCCGGTGATCACCGTGGAGCGCCAGGAGTTCAGGAACAGGAACACCACCAGCACCGTCAGCAGGGCGCCTTCGATCAGCGCCTCCTGCACGTTGGCGACGGAGCTGGCCACCCGCTCGCCCGAGTTGCGGACCACGTTCAGCGTGGCGCCGGGCGGAAGCTGCTTCTGAAGGGTCTCGATGCGCCCGATCACCGCGTCCGCCACCGTCGTTGTCGACGCCCCCTGCGACTTCACCAGGTCGATGCCCACGGCGGGCTTGCCGTTGAACAGCGCCAGCGAGCGGGGCTCCTCGGTGCCGTCGCGGACGGTCGCCACCTCGGAGAGGCGGACGGGAATGCCGCCGCGCGAGGCGACCACCAGGTTGGCGAACTCGGCGGGGGTCTGCAGCCGCCCGCGAAGGCGGATGGTGCGCTCTTCCAGCGGCTCGTTCAGCCGGCCCACGGGCACGGCCAGGTTCTGCGACTGCAGCGCCTGGATCACCTGCGGCATGGCGATGCCCGCGGCCTGCAGGCGGGCCGGGTCTACCTCCACCGTCAGCTCGCGCTCCACCCCGCCCACCACCTGCACCTCGGCCACGCCGTTGATGCCCCGCAGGTCGCGGGTGATGCCGGGGTCGGCGATGCGCGTGAGCTCGGCCGGCGACAGCGTCTCGGACGAGAGCGTCAGCGAGATGATGGGCTGGTCGTTGGGGTCGAACCGCGCCAGGATGGGCTCTTCCATCTCCTGGGGCAGGTCGCCCCGGATCTGGCTGATGGCGTCGCGGATGTCCTGCGAGGCCTGCTGCGGGTCCTTGCCGTAGACGAAGATCACCTGGATGGAGCCGAAGCCGTCCAGCGCCTGGCTCTGGATGTCGTCGACGCCGCTGATGCCCGCCACGGCCTCTTCGATGGGCTCCACCACCTCGCGCTCGACGATGTCGGGCGAGGCGCCGGGATAGGGCACCGAGACGAAGATGAAGGGCGCCTCGACCTCCGGAAACTCGTCGGTGTCCAGGCTGAGCAGCGCGAAGATGCCGAACACCACCAGCGACAGCATGGTCACAACGGTGATGACCGGCCGCTTGATGGCGAAATCGGAGATGAACATGGTCGGTCTCCTTTACCGGGCGGCGGGTGCCGCGGCGGCGCCCGCGGCGCGGACCTCCACGCGCGTGCCCGGCGTGGTGCCCAGCGCCGCGCCCACCAGCAGCGTGTCGCCGGCGCTGATGCCGGAGGTGATCTCTACCCGGTCCGTCTCGGCGTTGCGGGCGCCCAGCGTGACCGGCACCCGCTCGGCCTTGCCGTTGGCCAGGCGCAGCACGGAGGGCTGCACGCCGCGCTCGTCCACGGCCGAGGCGGGAACGGCGATCCCCTGCCGCGCCTGCGCCAGCACCCGGCCCTCGGCGAAGAGCCCGCTGACCAGGGTGCCGCCGCTGTTGGGGATGGTCACGTACACCGGCACCTGGCGGGTGACCGCGTCCGCGGACGGGTTGATGCGCGACACCGTGCCCGTGAACGTCTGCCCGGGGTAGCCGGTGACGGTGAACCGCACCGTGGCGCCCTGCCGCACCTGCCCCAGGTCCGCCGCGGGGACGGAGCCTTCCAGCCGCATGCTGCCGGGATCGACCACCGTGAACATCGGCGCGCCGGGGGCGATCACGTCGCCCGCGTTCACCGGCCGCGCGGCGACGACGCCCGCGATGGGCGAACGCACGCTGGTGCGCGAAAGCTGCCGCTGGGCGGCCGCCTGCTGCGCGCGGGCGCCGGCCAGCTGCGACTGCGCCCCGGCCAGCTGGTTGCGCGCGGCCTCCAGGTCGCGGTCGGCCAGGGCCCCGGCCGCGTTCAGCGTCTGGCTGCGCTCCACGTTCCTGGCCGCGACGGACACCGTCTGCTCGGCCGAGCGCACCGCGGACTGCGCGGAGACGTACTGCTCGCGCAGGGCGGCGGCGTCCACCCGGGCCAGCACCTGCCCCGAGGCGACCGTCTGCCCCTGGTCGGCGTGCACGGAAAGCACGGTGCCACCCACCTCGGCGCGTACCTGCGCCTCGCGGTCGGCCTTCAGCGTTCCCGACAGGGCCGGGCCGCTGGAAATTTCCTCTGCCTGCACCACGTACACGGCCTCGGGGCCCAGCACCACCGCATCGTTCGCGGCCTTGGCCTTTTCGCCCTCGGCGGCCTCGCCCGGGCTGCCGCATGCACCCAGCGCCAGCGCAAGCATCGCCAGCGCACCCGCCTTCTTGATCCCCATAGCCATCACTCGCCCCCGGAGGTGAACGCCTGTCCCTGGTCCGCCGGCGCCTGGCGCGGCTGCTGCCGCGGCGCCTGCTGCTGGTTCTGCTGCTGCGACTGCGACTGCCCCTGCCCCGCACTGCCGAAGGGAAGGAAGGGAAGGAGCGCCACCCTGGCCTGCGCGATCTGCAGGTCGCGCGCGGCCACGGCCCGGTTGGCCTGCGCCTGCTGAAGCAGGATGCGGCTGTCCGAGAGCTCCACCTGCGTGCTGATCCCCTCGCGGAAGCGCACTTCGGCGATCTGGTAGGCCCGCTGCGCCTGCTGCACCGTTCCGGCGCTGGCCTGGTACTGCGCGCGGGCCGACTCCAGCCGCTCGATGGCCACCCGCGTGTCGAGCCGTGCCGCGTCGTGCGCCTGGCGGACGCGGGCCTGCGCCTCGAGCAGGTTGGCCTGCGCCACCATCTCGTCGCCGCGGATGCGCCCGCCGGTGAAGATGGGCATGGCCAGCGTGGCGCCCACCGTCCAGTTGGACCGGAAGTCGTTCCACCCGGGGAACGCGCCCTCGGGATAGGCCACGCGGCCGAACTGCGAGTTGACGCTCAGGTTGGGAAGCCGCTGCGAGCGCGCGATGCGAAGCGCCGACTGCTGCACGTCGACCAGCGTCTGCGCCTGCTGCACCGCCGCGCGGTTGGCGGCGGTGGTGTCGCCCAGCAGCGCCTCGTTGGCGGCGAAGCGGGCCACGGGAACGGCGACGGTCTCGTCGAGCGAGGTGGTGAGCGACACCGGCTCGTCCGTGGGCAGGTCCAGCAGTAGCATCAGCCGCGCGTACGCCAGGTCGCGGTCGGAGCGGCGCTGGATGAGCACGGGAAGCTGGTTGTCGCGCGTCACCTGGGCGCGCAGCAGCTCGAACTCCGGCTGGTTGCCCACCTGCCGCGCCAGCCGCGTCTGCTCCAGCGTGGTTTCTACCTGCTGCAGCGTGGCCTCGGCGATGCCCACCAGCCGGTCGGCCAGCGCGGCGTCGTAGTAGGCCTGGGTGACGTCCATGGCCAGCTGCGCCCTTTGCGTCGCCAATTCCAGCTCGGCGCGGGTGCGCCCCGCCTGCGCGATGCGGTTCTGCGCCTGGATGCGTCCGCCGGTGAAGACGGACTGCGACAGGTTCAGCCCGATGCGCCAGGTGTTCTCGCGGCCGAACGGCAGGTCGCCGAAGGCGGCGAACGGGTTGGCGTTGGCGGCGCAGTTCACCGCGTGCTCCAGCGAGTCCAGCCGCTGTCCGATGGGAAGCGCCGGGTTGGGCGTGTAGCGCCCGCAGTTCTGCGGGGGCGGCGGCCCGGTCGTGTCGGGCTCGGCGCCGCCTCCGCCGATCCCCTGGAACTCCGAGGCCAGGGCGCGGCTGTACGAGAGCGATCCCGAAAGCTGGGGAAGCCCCTCGCTGCGGGCCTGGAGCATTTCGCCCCGCGAGCGGGTGAGGCCGGCGCGGGCCACCTGCACCGTTTCGCTGGCGTCCTCGGCCAGGCGAAGCGCCTCGTCCAGGGTCAGGGCCCGGCGCGCCTCCGCCGATACGGGCTGCTGGGCCAGCGCGGGCCCCGCCAGCACCAGCGCCGCCGCCAGGGCGGCGAGGCGCGTCAAGCGGCCGGGCCAGGGAATGTTGGGCATATGGTTACAGGTCGCGTCTGCGTTGAATGGGTGGAACCGCGCTCAGGGGTCCTGCAGCGGCGAGCCTTCCGCCGGGTGGTGCTCCGCGGGCGCGGCCACGCCGATGGCCCGCAGGAAGAGCGATACGTAGCGCGCCGGAGCCTCGGCCTCGGAGTACGGGTACTCCTCCGGCATCATGTCGCGCCCCATGGCGTCGCTGAACAGCGAGCCCATCAGCATGGACGAGGCGGCGTACGGGTCCCAGTCGGTGGAGGCCAGCCCCCGCTCCTGCAGCCGCGCCAGGTACGCCTTCAACTGCTCGCGCACCCGCGCCGGGTTGGCGGCCACGCACCGCGCCGCCTCCGGCGCCTGCTCCATCTCGCCCATGGCGGTGCGGATCATGGCCGCGTTCCGCCGCAACTGGGCGTATCCCCCGTGGCTCCAGGCCAGCAGCTCGCGCGCGGGGTCGGCGGGCTCGGCGGGAAGGCGGCTTTCCACCGGCGCGGCCGAGGCGCAGGCCAGCGCCTCGCTCATCAGCGCGGCCTTGCTTCCGAAGTGGCGGAACAGGGTGATCTCGTTCACCCCCGCCTCGGAGGCGATGCGGCGCGTGGTGGCCCCGCGCGATCCGGCCTCCTCGAACACCTTCAGTGCCGCCGTCAGCAGCTTCTCTCGTACGTCCATGGGGGCGAAGATAGTCGCCGCCAAATGTGTATGCAAGTGGTTGCTTACAGCACGCATGGAATGTCGTTATGATCCCGAGGCGCGACGAGGCGTCGAGGACGCTTCGTCCACGGCGCCGTCCAGCCGGTTCCAGCGGTCGATCAGCGCGTCGCACTCGGCGATCAGCAGCTCGTGGAAGCGGCGGGCGGATTCCACCCGGGCGCGGCCGGCGGGCTCGGGAAGGCGCTCGGCGGCCTCGCCGAACACGTGCACCATGTCGCGCCAGCGGCCCTGCGCCACGCGGAGCATGCGGGCCCAGGGGTCGTCTTCCACGCGGTAGAAGTCGCGGCGGTCGCCCATCACGCTCACCCGCTGGATCATGCCGAACTGCTCCAGCATCCGCGCGTTGGTGCTGACGGAGGCCTTGCTGGCCTGCAGCCGCTCGGCGAGGTCGTCCAGGGATACCGTCTGGTCGGTGGCGAGCAGGTAGCCCAGGATGCGCCCGCCGATCCGTGGCATCCCTTCCTTTTCGCAGATGAGCGCCATCCGCTCCACCAGCTGCTGAACCGCCTCGTGCATCCTGAGTCTCTACTGCTGTGGGGCTGGCGGCGTCCATCTCTGGCGCCGTTGGACCGAGAAGCTAATGCGTTCGGTACGTTCAGTCAATACTGAACGTTATGAAAACAACCGTTCCCTCGCACCTCCATGTGGCAGCGGCGGATATGCGTCAGACGAGGCCGTGGACAGGGCCTGGATGTCATCCCGAAGGAGCGGCCAAGGTGAGCGTTTCCCTGCACCGTGGACCGCAGCGACTGAGGGATCCGCCACACACTTCGCCGGATGCACCGTTGCGTCGGCTGTCCCGGTCCCTTGGAGCCCAACCCTGCACGGGTGAATGAATTCGCTGCAACAAACACACGATGTCCGCCTGCGCGGACTGCACGCTTTCGTGCGGCTCCAGCGGTCGGGCGCGCCCATGCTCCGTTGCAAAGTCGGCTGCGCCGGCGCGTGCAGGTGAAGCCCCGGACAAGGCGGGACTGCGGCCTGGATGTCATCCCGATGGAGCGGCCACGCTGAGCGTTTCGCTGCACCGCAGACTGCAGCGACTGAGGGATCCGCCATACACTTCGCCCGATGCGCCGTTGCGGTGGCTGTGCCGGGGCCCGTTCGAGCCGAGGCCGAGACCCTGCACGGGCGAATGAATTCGCTGCAACAAACACACGATGTCCGCCTGCGCGGACTGCACACTTTCGTGCGGCTCCAGCGGTCGGGCCCGCCCATGCTCCGCTGCAAAGTCGGCTGCGCCGGCGCGCTTTCCGTTTTTCCAGCGGCGGGTTCATCCGCTCAGGGAGGCCACGGTGGCGCCCGATGCTCTGGTGCGCTACGCGGTGTGTGGCGGATCCCTCAGTCGCTGCCGGACTTGGGAGCAGAGGCAGGTACGCCGTGGCCGCTCCATCGGGAATGACATCGTGTGGCTTCGGTGGGTGCGGAGGGCATGACCCGGACGGGATGCGCCACTGGCCCGGGCGGAGCATTCCGCTTGTCAGTCGCGGGTTCACCCGCTCAGGGGGCGAACGGGGACGCCGAAGCTTTGGGTCGCTTCGGAGGTTTGTTGCCGGTTCCACGGTAACGTATTTGACAGGGCGGCTGCCCCCGCCCGATCATTCTGTTTCCCGTCCCTGTCCGTCCCAGCCGCACACCCATGCCCAAACGCCCGCGCGCGCTCGTCCGTTTCTTCCTGTGGGAGCAGGGGCAGTGGAGCCGGCTGCAGCGGATTCTGAACGCCATCCACACCGGCGTGTGGCTGGGCGTTCTTTCGCGCGAAACCATGGATGAAGCGGACGAAGCGCACTTCTCTGCGGCCAGATCGTACAACAACGAGGCTCACAACCTCCGCGGCCTGTTCGACTGGGAAGCGCAGGCCGTCGCCGACTTCTTCGCCGGGCGCCGGACGATCGGGGTGATCGCGGCTGGCGCGGGGCGCGAGGTGATCGCCCTTTCGCGGCAGGGGTTCCAGGCCGAGGGCTTCGAGTGCAACCCCGGTCTGGTGGCGTACGCGGGCGACCTCCTGCCGCGGCATGGTTGCCAGGCCGCCGTCCGGCTGATCGCGCGCGACGCCGCCCCCGCCGGCGCGGGCCCGTACGACGGCATCATCCTAGGATGGAGCGCCTACATGCTGATCCCCGGACGCGAGCGCCGCATCCGCTTCCTGCGCGATCTCCGCCCCTTGCTGACGGAGGGCTCCCCGGTCCTGCTCTCGTTCTTCACCCGGCCGGACCACGCGCCGCGCCTGGCGCTTGCCTTCCGCGTCGCCCGCGTGCTCCGCCGCGTGCTGCGCCGCGAGCCTCCCGCGCTGGGCGACGACCTGGCCCCCATGTTCGTGCACCGCTTCAACGAGGCCGAGCTAGTTTCCGAGCTGGCCGAGGCCGGCTTCACTCTCGCCCGCTTCACCCCCGAAGGCCGCGGTCCGTACGACTCCGGGTGGGCGGTGGCGTACGTGGCCGCGCACGAAAACCCAACGCCGGCGACAGCGTCCCGCGCCTCGATCGCCTGAACCCGAAGCTCCCCGCCGGCAGTCCTGCGGGCGAATCCCGTCTCGCGGATTCAGCCGCCGACGGCGGAAGGAAGGGCCAGCGTGAACGTGCTCCCCTCTCCGAGCGTGCTTTCCAGCAAGGTGGAAACTCGTCCGTGGCGGCAAATGCAAATCTTGACGACTGGGTATCGCTGGCACAGGTTCGGGCTCCCTCTACGACAGCCCGCGCCGCGCCCATGGACATCTTCGACAAGCTCCCCGACGCGCTCCCCGACGAGTTCCACACTCCCATGATCGGTGAGTGGGGCCGGCAGAAGTACCTGCGCCTATGGATGTACGCCAGCATCTTCGCGCGCGGGATGAAGAATCAGCACCGGCACCGCGTGTACATCGACCTGTTCGCGGGTGCGGGGAAGGCGATCATCCGCGAAACGGGAGAACGGGTGCTCGGATCGCCGCTGCTGGCCCTTTCCGTCCCCGATCCGTTCACGAAGTACATCTTCTGCGACGACGACGCGGAACGGGTGGTGGCGCTCAAGGCACGTGTGTCGCGGGACTACGGCTGGGCGGATTGCACCATCATCCATGCGCCAGCCGCGGATGCCGTTCCGCACGTTCTGGCGGCGCTCCCCACCAACGGCTCGGTATTGAGCTTCTGCTTCGCCGATCCGTACGACCTCTCGTTCGACTTCAGCATCGTAGAGCGGCTCGCCGCGGGCAATCGGATGGATTTCCTGATCCTGCTCGCGGCACAGATGGATGGGCAGCGGAACGAGGTGAACTACGTCAATCCGGCGAGCACCAAGGTGGAGCGGCTACTGGGCGACCCACAGTGGCGGGAGAAGTGGCGCGCGGCGAAGCGGAACGGAGCCGGGTTCCAGCAGTTCCTGATGCAGCAGTATCGCGCGGGGATGGAGCGGATCGGCTATCAGCGGCTGAAAGACGCCGACGTGTACCGGGTGAGGACGGAATCAGGGCAGGTGCCGCTGTACTATCTGCTCTTCTTCAGCAAGAGCGAGCGGGGCTACCACTTCTGGCGCCAGACCATGAAATACTCGGATACTCAGGGCACCCTGGGCCTGTAGTCCGCCTACGACCCTGAAACAATGGCCGCGATCGACGGCAGTTGGTCCCACGTTTCGCCATCCAGCTCGCGCCCCCCCGCCTTGGGCGTTCGCCCGCCCCACTGCTTGAAGAAGAACGCGACGCCCTCGCCCACACACAGGTCGCGGAGCCCACGAACCCAATTCGGCTCCATCCTGCGATACCCGAGCCCGCTCTCGCCTCCCGCGATCACCCAGTGGATTCCGTGCAGGGCCAGCCCCGCGAGCGAGCCCAGCAGCGGCTCGCACGAGAGGAAGCGCACCGCGGCGGGAACGTCGCGGAGGTGATCCGCCCGGAAGAGTACGCGATCGTCCTCGATGCTCGTTCCCATCCAGATGTGGGCGGGAACCTCGCCCCCAGAGAACAGGTCGGCGTTCATGCGGACGAATCGCGCCATCCGCGCCGGCCGCTTCGTAAGCACCTGGTACGTGTGGCGATCCACGCGCAGCATCACCTCGAAGATCCTCCGCGTGAATGCGTCGGGCACATCCACGTGGAACAAGTCCGACATTGAATTCACGAACACCATGCGCGGGCTGCGCCACTTCGCGGGCTCGTCCAGGCGGCTGTCCCATAGCCGAACCGCGAACGGGTCTGCTCGCGTCTCGGGCGTATCGACCACCGGCAGGCGGCGGTTGTAGATGTCGAAAAGGCGGCCGTGCGCCAGCGTGTGCGCGTAGCAATTGTCGCATCCCGCGGTGAGCTTCGTGCACCCGGTCGTGGGATTCCAGGTGGCGTCCGTCCACTCGATTTTGCTCTTCTGGCCCATGAGACGCCACCGGGAACGGGTCAGTAAGTTACACACCAGGTTAACACCTGATGTTATAGTAACCGAAAACGCACCGAACACAACGTGATTGGAGCGTGTCGGCGGTCGCGAGGCCGTCGCATCAGCTTTGCATAGGATTGGTGGCTCGGTGAGACGACAGGAGCGAGCTTGATTTCGATGATGCTGTTCGCGGCGGCGCTGCAGGCTGCCGTGGTTCAACCCGCGCCCGGAATGCTGGTGGAGCGGCGGCTGGCGGAGGCGATTCCCCTGGCCGTAGGCGATACGGTGCGCGTCCGCGCGCTGGCGGGTTCTGCCCAGCCGCGCCCGTTCGTGGTGGCGGGCGTGTTCGAGCGCGAGGCCGACCCCAACCGCATTGCGCGGAACGACTACGAGGTGCGCCTGCACCTGCCGGACCTGGAGGCGCTGCTGCCCACGCACGACCGGGTGGACCGCTTCGCCATCGTGCTCGCCCCCGGCGCGCGGGCAGACCCGGCCGCGCGCTGGATCGAGTCCGTCGCCTTCGGAACGCGGGCGTATGGGAGCGCCGCGCTGGCGGAGGAAACGAGCGCCACCTTTCGTGTCGTCTCGCGCTTTCACGACGCCATCGGCATCGTCACGATCCTGGCGAGCGCCATCTTCCTGCTCTGCGTGATGATCATTCGCGTGGACGAGCGGAAGCGCGACATGGGAACGCTGCGGCTGATCGGCGTCAGCCGGGGGACGGTGTTCCGCGCAGTCGTGCTGGAGGCGATCGGGATCGCGGTGGTGGGCTCCATTGCAGGCGCCGGGCTGGGCGTGGTGGTGACGCGGATCGTCAACGCGCACTACGCCCGGGTGTACGACACCACGCTCCGCTTTGCGCTGGTGACGCCCCGCATCGTGCTGATCGCGGCGCTGCTGGGGCTGGCCCTGGGGACGGTCGCCGGGGTGCTCGCGGCGTGGCGGCTGGTGCGCGTGGCACCGCAGAAGCTGGGGGAGCGGTGATCGTATCCGCCTTCCTGCGGTCGCTGTTCCGGCGCGGGGGAAGGACGGCGCTGGCACTGGCCGGCATCGCCGTTTCAGCCGCGCTGCTGCTGGACATGACGATGCTGGCCTCGGGACTGACGGGCTCGTTTGGCGACCTGCTGGGCGTGAGCGGCTATGCGCTGCGGGTGACGCCGCGCGGCAGCCTGCCGTTCGACAGCGAGGCGGGAATCGTGGGCGGCGACGCGGTGGGGCGGCGGATCGCGGCGGTGCCGGGGGTAAAGTCCGTGGCGCCGGTGCTGGGCGCGCAGTTCTACCTGGCCCGCGGCGACAGCGCCGGCGAGCCGCTGTTCACCAGCGGCGTGGATCCCGCCGCCCAGTTCCTGTACCAGGTGGTGGACGGGCGCGAGCCGCGCCCGGGCGAGGTGATCGTGAGCGAGCCGCTGGCGCGGGACGAGACGCTGTCGCCGGGCGACACGCTGCGGTTGGCGACGGACCCCGACGCGTCGCTGGGCGGCGCGCGGCAGACGCGGACGTTCGTGGTCAGCGGCGTGGCGGACTTTCTGTACGACTATGCTGGCCAGCGCTCGCTGGCCATGCCCATCGCCGACGTGCAGCGCGCCACCGGGCGCAGCGGTGAAGTGTCACTCTTCGGCGTGGCCACGGAGCCGGGGGTGGACGGCGACGCGCTGGCGGACCGCATCACCGCCGCCGTGCCGGAGGTGTCGACCTACTCCACGCGCGAGCTGATGGCCGAGATGGACCGGCGGCTGCTCTACTTCCAGCAGCTCGCCACCATCCTGGGGAGCGTGGCGCTCGTGGTGACGGCACTGCTGGTATCGACGATCATCACCATCGGCGTGCGGGAGCGGTTCGGGGAGATCGCCACGCTGCGCGCCATCGGCGTGGGGCGCGGGCGGCTGCTGGGTGCGATCGTCACGGAGGGGCTGGTGCTGTCCGGGCTGGGGTGCCTGGCCGGCCTGCCGATGGGGCTGTGGATGGCGGCGCGGCTGGACCGCATTCTCCTTTCCTTTCCCGGCATCCCCGCGAAGATGACGTTCTTTGCCTGGGAGCCCGGGCGCGTGGCGCTGGCGATGGGAATCGTGATCGCCGTCGGCGCGGTCGCGGGGCTGCTGCCGGGGTGGAACGCCGTCCGCACGCCGCTGGGCAGGGCGTTGCGGGAGGAGGCGGAGTGAACGGCGATGGCCGATGTCATCCCGATGGGAGCGGCCACTGCGAGCCTGCCGACACACCAAACCTGGCAGCGACTGAGGGATCCGCCACACACTGCGCCAGGTGCGCCGGTGCGGACGAGTCGGTGAGGCCCAAGCCTGCTGGGGCTGCTGGGGCGAATGAATTCGCGGCAACGACCACACGAAGTCTGCCTTCGCAGACTGGCTTGCCGCGGTGGGAGTTCGAGCCGGCGGCGCGCCCCGGTCCTGGTGCAGTTCTCCCTCTCTCCCGCTCGCGGGAGAGAGGGCCGGGGGAGAGGGCAGCGGAGGAATGCGCCGGCGCCGGTCGAAACGCCGCGATCCCGGGCAGACCGAGCACCGGAGCAAGGGCGCGCACCACCGCCGAAGCAACATGAAACCGTGCAGTCCGCGCAGGCGGACATCGTGTGTTTGTTGCAGCGAATTCATTCGCCCGTGCAGGTCCGCGGCCTCGCCTCCTTGGGCCGCCGCGCCCAAGGCTTGATTCAGGCTGTGGCCGGGCTACAGCGCCGGCGCCAGCGCCGCAGCATACCCGTATCGCGAACCAGGATTTCGTGAATTCTCCATCGTCCGCGGCCAACCCGACGCCCGTCATCACGGCGCGGCAGATCGTCAAGGAATTCCCCTACCAGGGCGACGCCGTGCACGCGCTGCGCGGGGTGGACCTCGCCGTGTCGCGCGGCGAGCACGTGGCCGTCGTGGGGCCGTCCGGGTGCGGCAAGAGCACGCTGCTCAACGTGCTCGCCGGCATCGAAGCGCCCACCCGCGGCACCGTCGAGCTGCTGGGCGAGAGCGTCTACGCGCTGGACGAAGGGCGGAGGTCGGCGCTGCGGCTGCGCAAGGTGGGCTTCATCTTCCAGCGCTTTCACCTGCTGTCCGTGCTTACCGCCGCCGAGAACGTGGAGCTCCCCATGGCGGAGGCAGGCATCGGCCGGCGCGAGCGGCGGGACCGCGCGCGGGAGCTGCTGGAGTTCGTGGGACTGGGGCACCGGATCCGACACCGGCCGCCCCACCTGTCCGGCGGCGAGCAGCAGCGGGTCGCCATCGCGCGTGCACTCGCCAACCGCCCCGAGGTGATCTTCGCCGACGAGCCCACGGGCGAGCTGGACCGGCGGACGGGTGACGAGATCATCGCCCTGTTCGAGCGACTTAACGCCGACGGCACCACGCTGGTCATCGTCACGCACGACCCCCACGTCGCTGGCCGCGCGCGCAGGCGCGTGGAGATGGCGGACGGGCTGGTCGTTTCGGGAGGTGAGCCCTCGTGATCCTGCGCCTGGCGCTCGCGGAGCTTCGCAACCGCCCCGGGCGCGCGCTCTTTCTGCTGGGCGGCTACGCGCTGGGCGTGTCGGTGATGGTCGTTCTCCTCGCCGTGGGCGAGGCCATGCTGGAGCAGGCGCGCGACCGCGAGCTGGTGGGCGGCGGCGACGTCGTGGTCGTGCCCGCGGGGATCAGCGCCGAGATGCTCAAGGCGGGCGGCGTCTCATCCCTGTTCCTGGGCATCGACCACGCGCGCTTCCTTCACCGCAACGTGTTCGAATCGCCCCGCGGGCGCGAGCAGTTCGGCGTGGCAGCCGCCAGCCCCGTCCTGGACGGAAAGCAGGTGGAGCTGTTCGTGGGCGATCGGCGCCTCCCCGCCATCGCCGGCGGCGAGATCCCCTCGCGAGTGAGGGCCGCCGGGGCGGCTCCCACGCTGCTCTCCGGCCGCTGGGAAGACTCCGACGCCGACCGCCGCTGGCTGAACCCGACACAGACCGAACTGCTGCGGGAGATCGACCGCTTTCACGTTCCTCCCGTTCGCGACAGCACCTGGGCGGAATGGCACTACTTCAACGTGGTGCTGGACGATGCGCGGTGGATGTACGTGACGCTGATGGTGGCGGGCGAGGTGGGCGTGCCCGGCCGCTGGGGCGGGCGCATTTTGCTGACCGTGCGCGAGCCGGATGGCACCCATCGCTCGCTGACGCGCGACTTGCCCGGCGAGCAGGTGCGCTTCGACACCACGGGGCCCGACCTGCGCTTCGGCGACCGCGCGTTCGTGCGGCTGGGGGAGGATGGATACCACGTGGTGGCGGATGCGGAAGGCGTCCGCGTGGACCTGCGCGTCTCCCCCGCCCCGCGCCGCTACTTTCCGCCCACGGACATCGGCGGGGCGGAGCTGGTGTCCGGCTACGTGACGCCCGCGCTCTACGCCACGGCCGAGGGTACCGTCTGCCTTCCTACCTGCCGCGCCGTCCGCGGGGCGCAGGCGTACCACGACCACAACTGGGGGGTGTGGCGCGACGTTTCGTGGGAGTGGGGCTCTGCGTCCAACGCCGACCTGTCGCTGCTGTACGGCGTGGTCCGGGGCGGCTCCGCGTCGCCAGGGGGGCTGTTCGCGTACCTGGTGGACGGACGGGGCGTGCGCGGCGTCTATCGCCCTGGCGAGATGCAGGTAGCGGAGTGGCAGACCGTCCAGGCTGGCGGGCGCGCCATCCGCGTTCCCCGCCGGTTCACGTTCGACGATGCTCGGCAGGGGATGCGCGTGATGGTGGACGTCAGCGCGGTGCACGTCACCGATATGGCGCGTCCGTCCCGCCGCTGGTTCGTGCAGATGCGCGGGATGGCGACGGTGGAGGTGCGCGGCGAGACGCTGGGGCGATTGCCCGGGTTCTTCGAAACCTACGTCGACTGATATGCGAACGCCCTGGCCGGTAACCTGGCCGGGGCGTTCTCGATCTGAGTCCGTGTGGCCGCTTTAGTTCTGATTCCAGGTGAGCGGGATGGACACCGAGGCCCGGACGGGCTGCCCATCCACACGGGCCGGGGTAAACCGGGCGGCACCCGCAGCCGCGGTAGCGGCACGGCGGAAGACCGGGTCCGACACCTCGAGCACGCGGATGGACGAGCGGTCCACCGTTCCGTTCGGCAGCACGACGAACTGCACCACCGCGTTCCCCGCGCCCGATGCTGACGACGGGTAGTTGCGGGCGACCACGCGGCCGAAGTCGGCGCGGTTGGCGAGCGCCGGCGCCACGTCCAACTCGCCCGCACGGTACACGCGCGACGGGTCCACGCGTGAACGGGCGGGCGCGGCCGGCGCCGGGGCCGCTGCCGCGGGCGGAGGCGCCACCGCCACCTGCGGCGCCGGGTGGTTCTCCGCCGGGCTGGGCGGCTGAATCAGGGCAGGCGCCGCCTGCGCCGGGGGCTGCCGTGCCGACGCGAGCTGGGCGGCGCGGATGGAATCGGCTCGCCGCTGCTGGTCGCGACGAAGCTGGTCCTGCTTCTGCTTTTCCTCCGCGCGGCGGCGCTCCTCGTCGGCCGCCGCCGTGGCGGGCTTCGCCGTGGTCCTCGGCTCCTCGGGCACCGGCGCAGCAGCCTCCGTGGACGGAGCGGACGTGGACGCGGCGGGCGAAGCAGTCACCAGTGAGGGCGAGGCGAGACGCGCCGCGGCGGCATCCGTGGACGAACCGCCGATGGCCGTCTTCGCCACCAGTCCGCCACCCGCGACCAGCACCGCGAGCACCACCCCGGCAGCGATCAGCCCGCGGTGTCCCCCCGCCGGCTGTGCGCTCGGCTTGCGACGGCCGTATCGCACGATCGGGGTCACCGGCACGCCCTGCGTAGCACCGTACGTCGCCTGCGGTGCCATCGTGTCCGCCCGCTCCGGCACCATGGGCTCCGACGCCGGAACAAGGGCGAGCTGGCCGAAAGGAACCGACTGCGCCGACGCCTCGTCTTCCTCAACCACCTCCAGCCCGGTGGACGGGACTGCAGGCTCCGCGACCGTCGCGATAGCCGGCAGCGTCGGGACCTCGTCCTCTTCGTCGATCAGGGTCAGTTCGATTTCCGCAGCCGGAGCGATCTCCGCAAGTGCCGAAGCTTCCGCGTGGATGATCTCCAGCGGAGCAGTTTCCGGGGCGATCTCCAGGATCGGCAGAGTCTCCGCGACTGTGGCGATCTCGGCGGGCGCGGGGAGCACGTCCGCCGGAGCCGCCACGATGGGTACGGCGAGCGGGATGGATCGCGGGGGCTCAGCCTGGGCGCGGGCCTCCTGCGCGGGCTCCCGGACGACGTTGATCGCGAGCGGGATGATCGTCGGCGCGGGCGCGGCCGTGACGGCGAGAGGCACGGCGAGTGCGGCCGCGAACTCGCCCGCGTCGCACCAGCGGTCCGCCGGCGTGGACGACACGGCGCGCAGCACGGCATCCGCCAGCTCCGGCGGCAGGTCAGGCTTGACCGTCAGGAGCGACGGCACCACGGCGGGCTGACCCTTGGCCATGGAGACCAGCAGGCTCATCCAATCGGCGGGCAGCCCGGCCAGCACCTCGTAGGCGATGGCGCCCAAGCTGAACACGTCGGCCGCAGGGGCCAGGTCGCGGGCGCGCCGCAGCCGCTCGGGCGAGCAGTAGCGGGCGGTCGCGCGCGCGGGCGGCGCCCCGGCGGGGTCCATCCCCAGCCCCAGCACCTCCACGCGCAGTTTCCC
Organism: Longimicrobium sp.; assembly: GCF_036388275.1. Classification (NCBI taxonomy): domain Bacteria; kingdom Pseudomonadati; phylum Gemmatimonadota; class Longimicrobiia; order Longimicrobiales; family Longimicrobiaceae; genus Longimicrobium; species Longimicrobium sp. Next base: position 116,663 of record NZ_DASVSF010000060.1, on the reverse strand, counting down.
GCCCCCGCGCGAAAGCCACAGCATCCCGGGGTGCAGATCGCCGTGCACCGCCCCGGCGGCGTGCGCCGCCGCCAGCCCGGCCGCGGCCTCCTGCAGCATCCGCAATCCGAGCGGCAGCGGCGGCGCGCCGCGCTGAGCCAGCAGGGCGGCCAGCGTTCCCCCCGCGCCGAGCTCCGCCGCCACATACCGCACCCCGGCCGCCTCGTCCGTCCCGAAATCCAGCACGCGCGCCAGGTTCGGGTGCGTCAGCCGCGCCGCCAGCTTGCCCTGCCGTGTGCAGCGCTCGCCATCGTCCCCGCCGGCCAGCGGGAGCATGCGCAGCGCCACCCCGCGCTCGGCGCGCGTGTCGGTGGCGCGCAGCAGGGCGGCGCTCCCCTCGCCGGCAAGCGTTTCTTCGATGCGGTAGCGGCCGGCGACGACCAGGCCAGGAGACAGGACGGCGGAGCTGGACATGGGGATGCCCGGACAAGGGACGGGGATGCGCGCCGCGCGCGATTCAGACGCGGGCCACGACGCGTTGCAGCGGCGTGAACGAGGGTGCGGCGCAATGGGGAAGGATGCGCAAAGTAGTGCGGGTGGGATGATCGGTCAACGCCGCCGCTCAACTGTGACGGCGTTCCCGGTAGCGACAGGAAGCGGACGCACATTGCGCGCGGGAGGTGCTCAGCATCCACCCGTCAATGCAAGGGCACAGAGCCCCGGCCTCCGCGTCTGCGATCAACTGCCCCAACCTCGCTCGGACGGGGCAACTCTGCCCGGCGTTGCCCGTCATTCTCCGGGATGCGTCGAAAGCAGATCTCAACGTCGAGTTCGTAAGCGCGGCCCGCCGCATCGTATGCGACGGAGCCCAGCTGCGTCTGATCCTGACACAGACGCTCTACGACCTCAATGATGTCCAGCGCAGACGTGTAGCGCGCGCTGCCTACCACCATGGGGAATAACGGTGTCGTCTTCCCGCGTCCCCGGACTTCTACCACCTCTACCTGAACTTCTCCCGCCGTCCCAGCCGCTTCAACAGCCTCGATGATGTGGTCCCAAAACGCACGCTGCTGCTCGGCCATCGCATCCGCTGTCTGCGCCGGGTCGAACTCCACATCGACCAACAGTTCCCATAGCGTCTGCGGGGATTCGCCGAACTCGGACCCGACCGGGATTGGTTCTCGGATGGACATTCGACTTTCCCGTGGTGGGTGGCTTTGATTGGAATGGCGGTTGTTGTGTAGCTCCGCCCCGACGGAATGAACCATAGACGAGGTTCGGAGCCACGACAATTACACGCCAAAACACAGCCCTGGCCGGCTTTTGGTTCCGGATAAGAGCGGTCTATTGGGGGTTCGTGAGCCTGTGTAACGCAGCCTCCACGCGCCGCAGTGACAGCATGTCGTTTGGGGTTTCTCTACTGTGGCGTAATGTGGGCGGCGGGTTTAGTTTGGAGCCGGAAGGTCATCAATTCACCGGAAAAGGCAGGAGAAACACGATGCTTCGTAGAGCCCTCACCTTGGTGGCGGCGCTCGCCGTGGCCGGCTGCTCGCACACCGCGACGGCCCCGGACCGGGAAGCACCCGGCGCGGCGGCCCGATCCAACGCGGTGGAACCGGACTCGCTGGAATCGAATACGACAACGACCAGCACGACGGCGACGGACACCACGGGCACGCAAAGGGGCGGCGGGTACATCGGTGCGGGCTGACGGGCAAAAAAAACCGCCCCGCGTCATCAGCGCGGGGCGGCGGCTTCGGTCAGCATCCTCACGAGCCGGGCTGCAAGCAGTAACTCTCGATCGGGGGGCGGCTTTCGCGGTGCCACGGGCTGACCTTGGGGCAGCCGGAAAATCAAGTCCTCGGCTTCGGCCGCCGTCACGCTCTCGCCACGATCCCGCGCAACCGTGAGCCCCTTCACGGCAAGATCGCGGGCAGCCACGGCAAACCCCAACATCATCGCGCCCTCACCCAGCCCCACCAAGGCGTCTGCTGCGAACCGCCAGGTGGCCGGGGCGTCGAGCTGTTCCAGTTCACGCCAGACCCGCAGGAACAGGTCCCTATCGCCCACACCGGCAGCAGCACGGGCGAGGTTCGCAGTCACTATGTACCGCTGGTCGGGATCGATCATGGCCGCCAGAGCGGCTTCGAGAACCGGAAGGGCGGCATCGAAGTACCCCTGCTCGCACCACAGTCGCGAAATGTCTTGGGCGAGAGCGGGCAGATGCGAGTGGCCCGGGCCGTACAGCGTCACGGCCGCCTCAGCGTGCGCCTGAGCCTCAGCGAACCGGTGTGTCTGCCCACAGATCGCAACTGCGTTCTGGTGTGCGTGCCCGCCGATGTCGGCTAGCCCGTGCCGCTTGGCGAGCCGGAAGGTGCGCCGCATCATTCGCATAGCTTGGCGCAGCTTGCCCCGGCGCTCTTCCAGCACCCCCAGCGCGAGGAACGCATCCGCTCTGGTCTGGTGATCGGCCGCAAGGTGCGCCACCCGCTCGGCCCGGTCGAACCAGCGACGTGCCCTAGCGTACCGCGCCGCGTCCCGCAACGCCCGTCCGGTCGCCACGGCGGCCACCGGGTTGTTCGGCTCTGCGACGGCTGCCAGTTCCGCGAACAGGAGCGCGGTGCTCGCGTGGCCGGCACCCTGCGCCCAGTCGCTGATCGCCGTGCACGCCTGAGACACGTAAGCGGGCCGTGCGGCCTCCGGCTGTGATACGACGTGCGCCAGTGCGGCAAGGGCCGGCATCACCGACGACGGAGCATCATGAGCGGATTCCGGCTCGCCCGGCCGGAACAGCCCCAGACGTTGCGAGGGCTCGCATTCGGACCAGAGCGCCACGTCCGCGGCCCTCTGGAACAGAGTCAGTCCAAGGATGCCGGGAAGCTCGTCAAGGCAGACGAGTCCGCAGAGTGGCGGAAGTCCCGGGATCGGTGGGATCGGACGCCGCCCCTTCCGGGCCGGCGCCCCCGCGGGCTCCGGCCGGGGTGACAGCAGCATCGATCATCGGGACTGGGTGCACCATCGCGAGCGGAAAACGTAGTCTCAAAGTAAACATAGGCGCAAGATTGGCCGTTTTTGGTTCCTATCGCGCCAACCCCGAGGCGTGGCTCCAGGCGGGCACCTCGCATCGCCGTGACGCGGGGGTCGTCTAGACCCTCCATTCTGACGCTTTCGGTGCGTACTACTGTTGCTGACGCGATCGGTGGGGATTTACGTTGCGTGCCACTGTGTTGGCCCCCCTTCCTTCCCGAGAACTATTGGATCAGATGACCGCGCGGATGGCGTCACCTGCGTAACGCACGACGCCGGTCAGCTTGCAACTCCTGGCGGGCTGTCCGCGTATTGCCGCAACGGGTGTCCCCCACGGGCCACAGCGGCCTCGGCGCGTGGGAACAGGCGGGGCGGCGCCCACGCGGAAGTCTTGAATCCACAACAGTTTTGGCGATTGCGCCGGGCGGCACGCCGAATGCTTTGTATAGGCTCGCGTGCGCCATGCCGGCGCCGAAAGGAGGGGCTTATGGAAATCGTTCGTCGGTTCCTGGAAACCTCGCCCACGCGGTTCGAAGCGTATCTCGCGCTACAGCGCGCGCTGATGCGGCGCTTCGAAGCCCGCGGCGGCACCACCGAAGAGTTCTGCAGGCGCCTGGCGCCCGCGTTCCATCGGCGGTTCGGGCCCGTGCTGTTGGACGGTTGAGAGGCAGTACGGGGGACGGAAAACGGGGCGGGCGAAGATCCATCTTCGCCCGCCCCGCCGTTTCATCCACCCCCCCGCGATCAGTACGGGTTGTCGGTGGTGCTCGTGTCGCCCGGCTCCTGGAACTTGGGCTGGATCTTGGCCAGGTGCACGTCCAGCTCGCGGCTGTTCACCTTCGCAGCAATCTCCGCCACGATCTCGTCCACCGGCACCACGCGCTGCTCCTTGACCTTGTGGCGGCGCACGGCGGCGCTGCCCTGCTCCTGCTCGCGCTCGCCCAGGACGAGGATGTACGGCACCTTCTGCTTTTCCGCCTGCCGGATGCGGTAGTTCAGCGACTCGTACTGCTGAAGCTCCGCGCGGATGCCGGCCTTCCGCAGGCGCGCCGTGACCTCGTGCGCGTAGTCCAGCTGCTTTTCGTCGGAGATGGGCAGCACCACCGCCTGCACGGGGGCCAGCCACACCGGGAACGCCCCCGCGAAGTGCTCCACGATCACGCCGATGAAGCGCTCCATCGACCCGAAAATGGCGCGGTGGACGACGATGGGCGTCTGCCGCGTGCCATCCGCCGCCGTGTACTCCAGCTCGAAGCGCTGGGGAAGCTGGAAGTCCAGCTGGATGGTGCCGCACTGCCACTTACGGCCCAGGCTGTCCTGGATGCTGATGTCGATCTTGGGCCCGTAGAACGCGCCGTCGCCCTCGTCGATCCAGTATCCCCGGCCCGATGCGTCCAGCGACGCCTTGAGCGCCTCCTCGGCGGCGTTCCACTGCTCCAGCTCGCCCATGTACTTCTCGGGGCGCGTGGAAAGCTTCATGGAGTACTCCAGCCCGAACAGCGAGTAGAAGCGGTCCACCAGCCCCAGCAGCTGCCGGATCTCCTCCTGCACCTGGTCGGGCGTAAGGAAGATGTGCGCGTCGTCCTGCACGAAGCTGCGCGTGCGCATCAGCCCGTGGAGCGCGCCCGTCACCTCGTTGCGGTGAAGGATCTGGCTTTCGGCCACGCGCAGGGGCAGGTCGCGGTAGCTGTGCGAGCGCGTCTTGTAGAACAGCATCGTGTCGGGGCAGTTCATCGGCTTGAGCGCCATGTCGGGCTCGCCGCTGGCGTCGCGCACGATGTACATGTCCTCGTGGTAGTGCTCCCAGTGCCCCGACTGCTGGAACAGGTCGGGCTTGTACAGCACGGGGTTCAGGATCTCCACGTACCCGTATTCCGGCTGCAGCTCGCGCCAGAAGCGGCCCAGCTCGTTGCGCAGCGTGAGCCCGCGGGGGTGCCACAGTGCGCCGGCCGCCCAGGGATGGAAGCTGAACAGGTCCAGCGCCTGCCCCAGCACGCGGTGGTCGCGGGCCTTGGCCTCTTCCACGAACGCCAGGTAGCTCTTCAGCGCGTCGCGGCTGTCCCACGCCGTTCCCGTAATGCGCTGCAGCGACGGGTTCTGCTCGCCCCGCCAGTGCGCGGGCGAGGCCGTCAGCAGCTTGACGTTCTGGCAGAAGCTGGTGTCGGGCACGTGCGGCCCGGCGCACAGGTCCACGAAGTCGCCGTTGCGGTAGAACGTCACCGTCTGGTCCACCAGCTTTTCCAGGATGTCGAGCTTGTAGCGCTCGCCCTTTTCCGTGAAGAACTCCACCGCCTCGGCGTGGGGGACGACAGCCACCTCGAAGCGCTGCCGCTCCTTGCACACGCCCTTCATCCCCTCCTGCACCGCCGCGATCTCGTCCGGCGTGATCGGCGAGTCCACGTGCACGTCGTAGAAGAAGCCGTGCTCCGTCGCCGGCCCGATGGCGAACGTGGCCTCGGGCCGTACGTGCCGCAGCGCCGTCGCCATCACGTGGGCCGACGAGTGGCGGATGCGCCGCAGCTTTTCGTCCGCGGGCAGCGCCTTGAACTCGTCGGGCGCCACCGGCTGCCAGTCCTTGTCCCGCAGCCAGCCGTCCCAGTCCTTGCTCATCCGTATCTCCATATCGTTGATCGGGCCCGCCACGGGGCCGCGCGTTGTCGAATCTCAAGAAGGCGTCAGAGTAACGGCCCGCACCGCCCCGCGCCACCGCTCCGCCTATGAAAAAGCCGCCCCGTTCAAGAGGGCGGCTGATCGTGTGATGGCGGAACGTGGATGCTCACCCTGCCGCTCGGGCGAGCTCCGCCGGGACGGTGCCGGTAGTCTTGGTGTGCTGGCTGAGGATGCGCACGAACGTGTCTGCGATGGCCGACCACGAGAAGTGGCTGGCCGTGTAGGCCGCCGCGCGGCTGGACGCCTGCGCCACCAGGGCGCGGTCCGCGCGGTAGCGCAGCACCAGCGCCCGGAACGCCTCGGCGTCCTGGCTGGGCACCAGGTGCCCGTTCTCTCCCTCACGTATCACGTCGCTGATCCCTTCCAGGTCGGCCGCGATCACCGGCATTCCGCACAGCCCCGCCTCCAGCATCACCACGCCGAAGCCCTCGATGTCGCCCTTCACGTGCACGTTGGGCATTACGAACAGGTCGGCGCCGCGGTACAGCGTCAGCAGCATCTCTTCCGACACCTTGCCCACCAGCCGCACGTTCCCGTGCAGGCCGTGGCGGTCGATGGCCTGACGGATCTGCGGCGTCATGGGCCCCTCGCCCGTGATCAGGTAGATCACGTTGCTGGGCATCGTGGGCATCACCTGCTCGGTGAACCAGGTGAAGCCCTTGCGCTCCTGGTGCCGCCCCACGCTCACCAGGATCAGCGCGTCGTCCGGAATGGTGCCCGCCGACTCGCCGATGGACTTCAGCAGCTCGCGCCGCGCCGCGCGCCGGTCGCGTGGGGCGCCGAACAGGTCCACGTCAACGCCGCAGGGAATCACGTGCATCTTGGCGGGCGACAGGCCGCGCGCCAGGCACTCCTGCCCCGTGGCCCGGCTGATGGGAAACACCAGGTCCAGCCCCTTGAGCACCCTGGGGACGAACCACTGGTATCCCGGCGTGGGCAGCGTCACGTCGCGCCCCACGGGAATGGCGGCCGAAAGGGCGCCCGCCCGGCGGATGGCGTTGCCCAGCACCGCCGTGGTGGAGGCGGTGACCATGGACGAATGAAGCACCACGTCGATCTTTTCGCGCTTCACCACGCGCGGAATCTCCCGCAGCAGCCCGGCCATGAAGCCCGGCATGCGGCGGGGCGTCTGCTTCCACGACGTTTCCAGCAGCCGCGAATGGAGATCCACGCCCGGATGCTCGCCCAGGGCCGCGTGCAGCCCCTGCGCCACGCGCTGCATTCCGCCTACGTTGCTCAGCGGGTCGCCGGGCAGCGGAAACGAGTGGGAAACGTAGAGGATTCGCAACGTGGAGTGCTCCTGCGGCGGGGCGTTCCTTCGGGGGCTAACTCGGTGGAACGGTTGAATATACACCCGAACGGGGCACCCTGTCCAGAATCTCGTCCCCCGGTGCCCCCTCCACCTCGACCGCGTTGTCGTAGAACACCGCGCCGCCGCCCATGTCGGTGACGCCCTGCGAGGTGGTATCGTTCACCGTGCGGCCTCCGTCCGAGAGCTGCGCCCAGCGCACGCCGTAGGAGACGGCGACGCCCGGCCGCACGTCGTCGGTGACCACCGCCCGGCCATAGAAGTGGCCGCGGTCGTTCCAGCAGCGCAGGCGGTCGCCGTCGCGCACCCCGCGCACCGCCGCCTCGTTGGGGTGCAGCAGCAGCTTCGTGGGCCCCGCCGCGCGCTCCAGGTGGGGGACGTTGGCGAAGGTGCTGTTCATCAGCGGATGCTCCGGCGGCGACAGCAGCATCAGCGGATAGCGCGCGGCGCGTTCCGGGTCTGCCTCGGCGCTCTCGGCGGGGGGCACGTACGTGGGCAGGGGATCGATGCCGATCGACTCCAGCTCCGGCGCGAGGATCTGGATCTTTCCCGTGGGGGTGTTGGGCTTCGGCTCCGCGTACGGGCGAAAGTCGCGCGGGGCGGCGACACGGATCCAGCCCTCGTCCAGCAGCCGCTCGAAGGTGATCCCCTGCATCCAGGGGTGCGACGACTCCAGCGCCTGGCGGATCAGGTCCACGTCGCCGTCCGCGAACTCCGGATCGTCCAGCCCCATCCGCACAGCCAGCCGCCGGAAGATCTCGGTGTTGGGCAGCGACTCGCCGACGGGGGCGATGGACGGCCGGTTGAGCGTCAGGTACAGGTGCCCGTACGCCGTGTGCACGTCCCAGTGCTCCAGCTGCGTGGTCGCGGGGAGCACCCAGTCGGCGTAGCGCGCCGTGTCGGTGACGAAGTGCTCCATCACCACGGTGAACAGGTCGTCGCGAAGCAGCCCCTGCCGCACGCTCCCCAGGTCGGGCGCCACCGCCGCGGGATTGCTGTTGTAGACGACCAGCGCCTGCACCGGCGGCCCGCCGACGCCCGCATCGGCACTGGTCAGCGCCTCGCCCAGCTGGATCATGTTGATGGTACGCGTGCCCGGCGGAACCCAGTCCGGCCGCTGCAGCCCGCCGCCATTCAGCTGGAAGGCGCCGCTGGTGGAGAGCGTGGCGCCGCCGCCCAGGTCGCGCCAGGCACCGGTGACCGCGGGGAGCAGCGAGATCGTCCGCACCGCCGTGCCGCCGCCCCGGTGCCGCTGCAGCCCGTAGTTCAGCCGGATGAACGACGGCCGCGTGGTGGCGTACTCGTGCGCCAGCTGCTCGATGCGGGCCGCATCCAGACCCGTGATGCCCGCCGCGCGCTCCGGCGTCCACTCGCCCGCCCGCTCCCGCAGCGCCTCCCAGCCGACGGTGTGGTCACGCAGGTACTGTTCGTCATCCAGCCCGTCGCGAAAGATCACGTGCATCAGCCCCAGCGCCAGCGCGGCGTCGGCCCCGGGGCGGATGGGCAGGTGCTCGTCGCACTGGGCGGCGGTGCGCGTGCGGATGGGGTCGATGGCCATCAGGCGGGCGCCGGCCTCGCGAGCGCGGCGCAGCGCCGGCCACAGGTGCGGGTTGCTGGTGAGCGTGTTGGTGCCCCACAGCAAAATGAACCGCGCGTGCTCCGCTTCCTCCGGCGTGGGCCCAAGGCGGTCGCCATAGGTGACGCCCCACCCGACGCTGCCCGCGCTGGCGCAGATGGTACGGTCCAGCAGGCTGGCGCCGATGCGGTGAAAGAAGCGGCTGGACATCGACTCGCCCTGCACCTTGCCCAGCGTGCCGGAATACGAGTAGGGGAGGATGGCCTGCGGCCCGTGCTCGCCCGCGCGGATCTCGTTCAGCCGCCGGGCGATGTCGTCCAGCGCCTCGTCCCACGACGCCGGCTCGAAGCGTCCCTCGCCCTTGGGGCCTACGCGCCGCAGCGGCGTCGCCAGCCGGTCGGCGTGGTAGGTGCGCTCGACGTAGCGGTTCACCTTGGTGCACAGGAACCCCTGCGTCACCGGGTGGTCGGGATCGCCCTGCACGCGCACGGCGCGGCCGTCCTGCACGTGCACCAGCATGGCGCACGTGTCGGGGCAGTCGTGCGGGCAGGCGCCGCGCACGACGCCGGTCTGGACCAGGGGAAGCGTAGTCGGGGTCATGGGAGAAGATAATGCCGCGTTCCATTCGCGCACACCGCCGCGTGTCGCGCGTCAGGCCGCTAGAGGCGCGCCGTGACGCCCACCGTGAACCGCAGGCTCCGTGCGCCGAATGCGTCGCTGCCCAGGTCCGTCCAGGGGTCCTTCGTGATCTTTCCCTCCGTGTAGTCGCCACCGGTGTAGACCAGCCCCACGTCTACCGCGGCTTCGGGAGAGACCCCGTACTCCACCCCGGCGCCCACGCTCGGGCCGACTCCGCGGATCTGGATGACCTTGTCGTCGAAGTGCTCGGGGATCTCCTCCCTCGCCAGCCGCCCCGTTACCCCCGCCTGCACGTACGGCCGCAGCTGGGCTTCGGAGAGCAGGAACCGGCCACCGAGATCGACGTGGGCCAGGGCGTATTTGCCGGATTCCATCGTCGTTCCGGTGCCTCCCGCAAAGAGTGAAAGCCGGCGTGTGATGCCGTACCCCGCGTGCAGGCTTATGCCGATCCCGGTGGTGGCGCTTTCTCCCTCTTCGATGGTGGACTGCGCTCCCGTCAATCCCACGGTGAACTGGAAACCCCGGGTGGTGAACCGCTGCTGCGCGGGCGCGTCCTGGGCAACGCCGGTGCTGCACCCGATGAGCGATGCGAGCAGCGCCGAGAGAACCGATGTCTTTTTCATCCTGTGTTTCGAGCCGGTGGAGAGAGTCTGGGCGAGCGGGAGCGCGGGGAACGTAGATCAAACAATATCCATTCGCCCCGGCGGGAGCCAGAGCGAATCGGTTGAGTTGGGGCCGGAGGCCGAAGTTAGCCCACGGCCAGCCTGCCCCGGCCGTCACCGGCGCACTGCGCCTGGATGGTTTGCGCGTCGATCGCCGCCGTGCCGGGAGAGATCCGGCGCCGGCCGTTCCCCACGCGGGTCACGCCCGGCCCGCCCGGGACCCCGCCGGTGCCCACCGCTCCCGGCTGGCCGCGCACCCCGGGGCCGGGCACCGGCCCTCCGCCCCTGCCCCGGTCCTCGTACCGGCCGCCGTCCACACGCAGGCGCGAGTTGCCGGCGGGGTCGCTCCAGGACGATGCGGAGATCTCTCCCATCACCCGGTACATGCCGTCGCCGGGCATCTGCTTTTCGGCCCTGAACGACGTCTGCTCGGAGCGCGCCGTGACGTAATATCCAAGGCCTGCCGCCGCCTGCTCCGCGCAGGAAAGCGCGCCGGCCGGCGCGGGGACGCCGGAGGAATTCATCAGGCACCCTCCGAGGACGAACGGCAAGAGCAAGAGGCGACGCATCAGTTTCTCCTGGGAACCGGGCCGGGGTGGGCGAACCGCTCTCACCGTCGCGCAAAGACCATACGAAAGCAGACGTGCGGCGCAACGATCACGGGCGCAACGACTTGCTCTCAGCGGCCCGGAGCGCGCCCGACATCCCGGAAGGACGATGCTGTCCGCGAAACGGGACGCTGGCGACGCCAGACAGAACCGTCAGCGCCGGTTCACCTGCACGCCGAGCGAGCCGTACGCGTGGGGACGCGGCTGCGCTTGGTACTGCCGGCCGCGGGAGACGAACCGGTACTCCACGCTCCAGCGTCCGAAGCCGTATCCCGCCCCGACTTCTCCCGCGGCGACGAAGGGCAGCTTGCGCGCAGTGGAGTTGCCCCGGAACGTGTTGCCGTCCAGGAACAGGTCGCGGACCACCCACTCGTTCGATCCACCGAGCAGCAGGAACGGCCCGCGCCCGTCCGCCGAGCCCAGCCGCGCACTGACGCCCGCCTGCGTGGCGGTGCGCACGTTGCCCAGCACGACCGTCCATCCCGGGCGAAGCTGGGCCGGGCCCAGCGGGCCGAAATCCACCTCGAACACCCGCTCGTCGCGGTACCGCACCAGCAGCCCCGGCTCGGTGCCGAGCTGGTGCGCCCACCCCACCTGCGGTTCGGAGCCGTTCAGCCGGTGAACCCCGTTCTGCACCGGCTCGCCCAGCGCCGCCGGCCCAACGATCCCCAGTTGAACCACTAGCGACCGCTGCCGCCCGCGCTCCTCCACCACGCCTTCCGCACCGGCGTACAGCCAGGCAGCGTAGGGCCGCTCCCCCTCCACTGGCGTGGGCGCGTCGCGGCGCGGCGTGTAGATCTCCTGCCCCGCGTGCAGCCGGATGCGCAGGCACGGGAGCGCATCGCCGTCCGCGGCGCACGTCTGCAGGAGGGCGAGCGGACGTGGATTGCGGCTCAGCTCCGCGTAGACGTGCAGCCCGTGGGTGTAGTCGTAGTCGGGTGGCGCCCCGCGGCCGCGGAGCGCGAGGATGTCGTTGTCCAGCCGTACGTTGAACGCCATCACCGCCTGCGCCGCGAGCGGTGCGGCGCAGGCCACGACCAGCCCGAAACCGAAGACGGTGCGCGCCATGATCGCAAGTCGCGTCGCAGCGCGCATCCATTGCCTCCTGTGAAAAACGCCGGCCGCGCTCCGCGCCAGCGGCGACGCGGCGGTTACGCCCGCAGCGGGATCAGCGCGCGCAGCCGCGGCTCGCGCAGGTACAGCCCCACCCACACCAGCACGCCGAACGTAGCGGCGAACGCAAAGAAGGGGTCTTCCATGCGGACGTGCGACGCCGTGGCGCCACCCAGGTAGCCGGTCAGCAGGATGGCGCCGAGCACGGCCGTGCGGGGGATCACGTATAGCAGCGTCGCCGCGAGCAGCACCAGTCCGATGGGCGACGCGAGGTGCGCCGGATACCCGAACTTCACCGTGCCCTCCACGTAGGGCGCAAAGTGCACCAGCCGCGCCGCCCCGTCGAAGAGCAGGAAGACGGATACGAAGCCGCTGATCACGCGGCCGGTCCACGCCAGGCCCCTGCCTGGGGCAGCCGGTGCCGCCGCGCGCGCAAATCCCGCCGCCGGACGTCCCTGATCGATCGTGGCCATGGTCTGCATCGGTGCTCCTCCTGTGTCGGGTTCGGGCGGGGCGCCCGGTGGGATGGACCGGGTACGCGACCGCCTCTACCCATCACGACGAACCACGACCAGGGAAATCGACACGCGGTTTTTCCGACCGCCCGAACGGGTTGGGTTGGCCAACAACAGCACGGGTCTCGGACCTTTTGCTCCCCCGGCGTGCGGGCGATGTCGCCTCAGGGTTGGCGGCGTCGCGAAGGGTTTCCACGAGGAGGCGCATCCGCTGCTTTGTTGCCGTCTGAAACGATCCGCAGACCCCGTACAGGCTCACCGCGGCCCCGGCGAGGAGCCCAAAGGCCGTAAACTCCGCGCCTCCCCACGCGGCCGCCCACGGCACTCCGGCGAAAAATGCGGCGAGGGGAATTCCCGAGAGCTGGCCCACGCGGCTCCTGCGCATCCGAACGCGAACCGTGCAGCCGCCACCCGGCCTCGGAGTCGTACGACAGTCCAGGACCGGGACCGTTCCCCGGTGCCGCGGCCAGGCCCAGATGCGGAACCGCTCCGGCCCGCCCGCGATCCGCGGCGGCTTGACACCCACGTCGCGGGACGCGAGGGTCGGCGGCCATCGCCACTCCCGGCAACGCTGCGAAAGCCCGGCCCGCAGCTCCTGCGGACGGAGGGGAGATTCGATCTGGAAGTAGGATGGCTTCACGTTCGGACTAGTCGGCGGGCTTTACGGCACACTCAAAGGTACGCCATCGACAGCGCTGAAGCAGCCTTTCATTCCTCTAACGCGGCGGTCAGGAATCATAGTTGTTTCGTCTATCATTCCTGATCGGCGCTCACAGTGAATGATCCGCCGCATGAGCTGGCGGTGACTCATTGCCCCGCCGGAACGCCACGGAACTTCGACGCCCGCCGTTAGTCGATGAACCAGACGTTCCGGATCTTTCCGTCGCTCACCTCGTAGATGGCTACCGCGCGGATTTCCCTTCCGTCCGCCTGCCCGGTCACGTGCTCGTGGTCGATGACGTAGTTGCCCTGCACCATGCGGCTGGTGATCGCGGCGCGGCCGTTGGGATTCGCGGAGAACGCTTCGCCGTACTCCTTGCGCATCTGGTCCAGGCCGGACATCAGAAGGCGATCAGGGTGCAAGTAGATGCGGATCTCCGGTGAATACGTCGCCAGGAATCCTTCCAGGTCGCGCCGGTTGTACGCCTCGAGCTGAACCTGCACCACCTGCTCGGCGGGGGAGGCAGAGACCGCGGGTGTGCCCCCGGCCGACGGCGTGGGACCGGCGGACGGCGCGCAGGCGGACAGGAGCACCGCGGAAGCGAGAAGGAGCGCTCTCATCGGATCGGCTCGTGGGAAGGGGAGTGTCGGGGTTGCGTCCACCGGGCGGCGGTGCTCCGCAAGCTCAGGTGTTCGGGGGATGAAACGCAAGAGTACACTGCGGAGCACGGCGGGTGTCGCGGAGCGGACGCGGAAAGCGGGACGCGGAACACGGTCTGTAACGATTTGCGCCCCGCGGCGGTTCCGCGCACGCCGATTGCGCTCCGCGGGGCACGCGACCTTGCCGATGCCCGACACTGTCGCTCTCCGACGGCCGCGCATCACACCTGCCGGAGCGCGTCGGCCACGCGTGCAGTCCGCGAAGGCGGACTTCGGGCCGTTGTTGCCGCGACTTCAGTCGCCCCGGCAGGGCCGCGGCCTCGGAATGGGTGACCGCTGCCGCTCCCGGGTTGATCCGTGTGGGCGGTTAGATCCTTCGGCCCGCGTGGATGTGTGCGGGCAGCTGCGGCGCGCCTGGGCCCCAGAATGACAAGGTGTGGCGCGACAACGACTTGCAAGCGCCCCCACGCCACTACCTTCGTGAAACGCTCCATGCGACGACGCAGTATCCTGCCCGGCCTTGCCCTCGCGGCGGCGCTCGTCTCGTCCGGCGCCCTCGCCCAGTCCACTTCGCGGACCGGCGGCGCGGCGCCGTACCGATACCCGTGCGCGCAGAGTATCACCGCGAACCAGGCCGCCGCCAACGAGCAGCTCCGGCAGAAGTACGAGCTGTGGCGCGCGTCGCGGCTGTCGTACGAAGGCACGCACGCCCGCGTAAAGGCCGACGCCGACTTCACCTACTTCGACGACGACGGCACCGAGCAGCAGCTGCCCCAGGGTACCATCTCCGAGGCCCAGGGTTACGGGATGCTGCTGGCCGCGTACATGGGCGACCGCAAGACGTTCGACGCGCTGGAGGCATATCGCCGCGCGCACCGCAACGCGAAAGGCGCCACGCCCTGGGTGATCCGCGCCGACGGCGTGGTGGCGGACAGCGGCGCGGCCAGCGACGCCGACCAGGACATGGCGTTCGCCCTGCTGGTGGCGCACCGGCGCTGGGGCGGGTACACGGAGCCGCTGAACGAGCTGCTGGGCACCATCCGCACGCACATGGTGGTTCCGGAAGGATCGGCGCATGCCTACCTGCTGACGGCCGGCGACATGCCCCTGCAGTATTGGGAAGTCACCTTTCCCGGCTCCATGGCGCCGGCATGGTACCGGGCGTTCGCCGCCCACACGGGCGACACCTTCTGGTTGGAGGTGGCCGACAAGTCGTACCAGTACCTGACCAGCATCGACCTGAACCCCAGCTACGCCAACGCGGCGACGGGGCTGCTGCCGGACCGCAGCCGCCCCGACGGCACGCTGGACGCCGACCCGGAGAGCCACCGCTTTTCGTGGAACGCCGCGCGCGCGCCGTGGCGGCTGGCGTCCGATGCCGCATGGAACTGCGAGAGCCGGGCGAGCAGCCGCGTGGACCGGATGAACTCGTTCTTCCATGGCGGCGGCCCGGGCAGGGGCCCCACCGGCATTGGCGCGGTGTACCGCACCAGCGGCGCCTTTCTGGACGATAGCCTGTACGGAGGGCCGGACCGCAGCCCGTGGTTCTACGGCCCGCTCACGTCGGCGGCCATGCTGTCCACGAACCAGGGGTACCGGCAGGGGATGTGGATGGAGACGCTGCGGATGACGGACTTTTCCAAGTACGGCCACGAGCTGGGGCTGCTGGGGCTGATGCTGGCCAGCGGCAACATGCACGATCCCCTGGCCGACCCACGGCGCTCGGTGGACGACTTCGAGTCGGGGAATTCAACCCGCTGGTGGACCTACGCTGACAGCGCCGGCAGCACGCTCGCCACGGCGATGGTCTGGCCGGCGGCGGTGGGGCACGGCGTGCGGGTGACGTACAGCGTGATGAACTGGGCGGGCTTCGGCGTCACGCTGAACGAGAACTGGAGCGCGTACCGCGCCCTGGAGTTCTGGGTGGAGGGCACCGGCTCCGGCAACCCCATCTACCTGGAGCTGGAAGATGCCGACGGCGAGTTGTTCGTGCACCGTTTCGTGGACGACTTCACGGGATGGCGGTTCGCCAGCGTACCGCTGAACACCACCGCGTTTCCGCGCCGCAGGGACTACCAGCCAGCCACCATCAACAACGGCATGACGCTCACCAACGTGAGGGCCATCCGCTTTCAGCCATGGGGCCGCGGAAGCTTCGGCGTGGACGGGCTGGTGCTCGTCCCCTGACGCGGTTCGCACCACCCTCGACTGCACGCCATCCAGCCGCCAGCCGCACGTGTCATCCAGAGGCGCAAGCGCACCGCACCCGCCCGCACGTCTGAGCCCCGCGCGCCGAAGGATCTAGCGGCGGATACCTTGAAGTCCGGGCGCGGCAGCGGGCACCAAACCCGAGGCGCGGCCGTGAAGTTAGGCGAGCGGACATCCGTGCCGCTGCCGCGCCCAAGCTGAGAAGTGACGCCAGCAAGATCCTTCGGCCCGCAAGGGATGTGCTGCGGGCGGGTAGGGTGCGCCTGGGCCTCAGGATGACAGATGGCGCTTCACCTGGCTTGACGCACTCAACTTCGCGTGCAGTCCGCGAAGGCGGACTTCGTGACTTTCCAGCTGCGGTTTCAACCGCCCGGACGGAGGCCGAGGTCCACTGCCCTCCGCCCGTCAGCGCAGCTGGAACGCGAGATCCACGCTGTCGGGAGTGGCGTGGGTTTCCGTAAACTGCACGCGGACGAACTGGCTGTCGGACCGCGCCAGTGCGCTTCCCTGCGGCGGCTCGGCCCACACGCGATAGCACATGCCTCTGTTGCTCGCGTTTTCCCCATGCCGGAACCGGCCCGCCGCATCCGTCTGCACCACGCGGACGATTGTCGGTTCGACGGCCTCACACGTTACGGGGTTCATCAGCCGCACCTGTACGGCGGCGCCCGGCACGGGGGCCAGGGCAGGGCTCCTGACGGTGCCGGTGATCAGCACCAGCGGGCCTTCGAAAGGCGAGCAGGCGCAGGCGGTGTCGGTGATGCCGCTGCACGCAACGAGCAGCCCGGTGGCGACGAACAGGGGAAAGCGCTTCATGGTCAGGATCTCGTGGGTGGGGCCTTGGGAATGAGCATTCCGCAGGACCAAACGCGCGGCGCCCGCCGAACGTGACACCAGGCCGGAGGATCAGCGCAGCTCCAGCGCGGACGAGACGATGAAGGCCAGGAAGAGGGCGCCCACGGCCAGCGTCACGAGCGCATGGTACCAGAGCTTCTGCGTGAACGCCATCGAGCCCACCAGCACGGCCGATACGGCGTTGCTCACCGCGCCGAAGTCGGTGATGGAGCCCGCCTGCTCCGCCCTGCGCACCGCGTCCACGGCGGGACTCATGGCGATGGCCAGAAAGAGCCAGCGGCGCGTGGCGAAGTAGTACTGCTTCAGGTCGTACGACTCACCCGCTTCCACGTCCGGAAGCACGAACGCCGCGGCCAGGTACAGCGCGACGGGGCTCTGAAGGATGAAGAGGAAGTAGAAGAAGTTCCACTCCACCCGGCTTCGCCATTCGAAGCTGGCCCACCACCACTCCACCTGTGAGATGAAGAGCAGCACCGCCCATAGCAGGGGAAGCCAGTGGAGCTTCACCCGGTCGCGGGCCTGCACCAGGCGGTGAAGGCTGGCGAGCAGGTGCGTTACCCCCAGGCCGATGATGATGGAGATGAGGACGGACAGGTGCTCGAAGGGACTCACGCGCGCCTGGGGAACCGAGCTGCGGATGGGACTTCTCGCGGGACCACTCGTGATACGGTGCGCCGCCGGGGCCGTCAAGCGAGGCGAGTGGAAGCTTCGCGGCGCAGGGCCCTCGGTGACGGAGCGATCACGGCCCGCATTCGTCGCGGCGAAGGGTGCCGGCGCGGGTCCACGAACCGGCGCTGGACGAAATGCGAACCGTCGCCTCGTACGCGGC
Source organism: Longimicrobium sp. (assembly GCF_036388275.1). NCBI lineage: Bacteria > Pseudomonadati > Gemmatimonadota > Longimicrobiia > Longimicrobiales > Longimicrobiaceae > Longimicrobium > Longimicrobium sp. Next base: position 99,353 of record NZ_DASVSF010000060.1, on the reverse strand, counting down.
GTCGTACTCCCGCTGGTCCGGCTCGGGGCAGAACGCATCCGGCGGGCTTGCCACCACCGTCCGTGAGACGGGTCGGCCGCGCTGTACGAGCACACGGTACTCGCCGTCGGAGTAGGCGCCGCCCGTGCCCAGCGGAACGTTGGCCGACCGCTTCAGCTCGCGGCGGGAACCCGCGATCCCCAGGAAGATGCGGTCGCCTGCGCATCCATCGTTGATGAAAGCCACGGCCGAATCGGCGTTCGCATGACGTCCCGCGAAGACCAGGGCAGATGCGGTGCAGTCGTCTCCGGAGACGTCCATCAGCGCCGGGAGGGCACGGGCCCGGTCCGGAGCGCATGCGGCGCACGCAAGCAGCGCGAGGGTGCTGACGATCGGCGGGGCTCGGTGCATCGGGTGGCTTCGGCCGAGGGGCGGTGGGCTCCGGATTGGGGGAGGTTCATCAACTTCAGCCGCGGGCGGCTCCGCGGCAAGCGTGCTCACAGCGAGGGTGCGCGGGACGTCGGAAAGGGCGCGGGAGATCTCAGTAGCATCGAAGGGATGGATCGACGAAAGCGCCCCTTTCGTGATCTTGCGCAATCCACCCCGAACCGGAACTCAGCAGCGAAACGGGTGGAGAGAAGATGCTTGACTTCCGGCATCCCGCCCACAATCTTGTCGCATTCCATCAGTAACCCCGCTGATGCTCGTCCCGGCTTCCGCCCACGGAAGCACGGACGGCGCTGTGCAGAGCGCCATCCATGCTCCCGCCCCGGGCGCATCCCGCGACACACTTCCCGCAATCAAAAAGAGGCTGCCCCGCGCGGCCTCAGGAGCATGACCACCTGCACGCCCCCTGTCGGGAAACACTCACGCACCAATCCAAACCTGCCCCACCGGAGAACGCACGATGAAAGCAGCACGCCTCGCGCTGGTCCTTGCCGCATCCGCCGGCCTCGCCGCCTGCCAGGGCGACGAAATCAACCCCTCGGCCACCTCGTCCATGAGCGCCGCAGAGGCCCAGGAGAACCTCCTTACGCTGGCCCCCGGGGCCGCCCTCAGCGCCTCGCAGCAGAGCCAGCTGGCCAGCATCCGCGGCCGCGCCAGCACCGCCGAGGTGCACCTGGCCCGCATTGCCGCGGCGCCGGGACGCATGCTCGGGAAGGGCGCCGCGGTTCGTCTGGCGGTGGCGCCGGGGCTGAACGTGGTCGCCGTGGGCGAGCGCGTGCAGCAGCGCGCGGCCGAGGACATCTCGTGGGCCGGCCCCGTGCGCGGCGAGCACGGCTGGGTGCAGATGGTGTTCATGGACGGGGGCGTGGCCGCCACCGTCACCGTGGGCCGCACGCAGTACAGCATCGAGTCGCTGGGCGACGGGCTGCACGCCGTTTCGCGCATCGACCAGAGCGGCTTTCCCTCGGAGCACACCCCCGACGTTCCCAGCGGCGCGCTGAACAGCTCGCTCGACGCCGCCATCAGCGGAATTCGTGAGGCGCGCAGCTCCGGCGGCGACGTGGGCATCGCGGCGCTCACGCAGATCAACGTGCTGGTGGCGTACACCGCCTCGGCCGCCACGGCCGCCGGCAATATCGGCAGCAAGATCCAGCTGGCCGTCGACGAGACCAACCAGTCGTACGTGAACAGCGGCATCAACATCAACATGGTGCGCGTGCACAGCGTGCAGGTGACGTACAACGAGGCCAACCGCAGCTTCTCGCAGCACGTCACCGCGCTGCGGAGCAGCACCGACGGCCTGATGGACAACGTGCACACGCTGCGGAACACCTACGCCGCCGACGTGGTTGCGCTGGTGGTGAACGACAGTGAAGCGTGCGGGCAGGCCGCGGCCATCAAGGCCACCGCCACCACGGCGTTCATGGCCGCCCACTACACCTGCATCACCGGCTACTACTCGTTCGGCCACGAGATCGGCCACCTGCAGGGCGCCCGGCACGATCGCTTCGTGGACGGCAGCACCAGCCCCTACGCCTACGGCCACGGCTACATCCCGCCGTCCAAGAGCTGGCGCACGATCATGGCCTATGGCAACAACTGCAGCAACTGCACGCGCATCCAGTGGTGGTCCAACCCGTCCAAGACCTACCCGGGCACCGGTGAGGTGATGGGCACCACCAGCTACGAGAACAACTCGCGGGTGCTGAACGAAACCGCGGCCACGGTGGCGGCCTTCCGCTAGCCGTATCCGCACCAGGAAAAAGCGCCCCGCATCCGATCGGATGCGGGGCGCTCCGTCATTCTCCCTTGGGGGTGTCCGGCTCCTGCAGCGGAAATGCGTAGAGGATGAACGGCTCCGGCCGCGACCCCGCGCTCTCGTACAGCCCGCGCGCCGCCACGTTGGTCTCTTCCGTCCCGAGCCACGCATCCGTGCAGCCGATCGCGCGGCCGTGCTGCAGCATTGCGTCCATCAGGCGCCGGGCGATGCCGCGCCGCTGGTGCGAGGGAGCGACGCCCACCTCGTTGATCCAGAGCTGGGGCGCCTTGTCGGGGTGCACGTAGTCCACCGCCGAGATCATCCCCACCACCACCCCCTCGTCCAGCGCCACGATCATGTGGTGCCGCCGGTCGGCGAGGAACTCCGCGGTCCAGCGCGGATCCACCGCGTCGTCGAACACGTCGTCGGCCACGCGCGCGAGCACGCCGGCGTCGCCGGGGCCCAGGAGGCGAAGCTCGATCATCGTTCTCCAGATGCGGTAGGAGGGGAGCCCCGCCGCGCCTGCCGGGCCTTTTCGCGGAGCATGTACAGGTACATCCCCTCCACTTTCTCGCGCGCCCACGGCGTCTTGCGCAGGAACTTGAGGCTGGAGCCGATGCTGGGATCGGCGGTGAAGCAGCGGATGGCGATGCGCTGCCCCATCGCCTCCCACCCGAAGTGGTCCACCAGCTCGGTCAGCACCCGCTCGAGCGTTACGCCGTGCAGCGGGTTGTGGGGCTGTTCTCGTTCCGTCATCGCCAGGTCGTCGCGTGCCAGATCATCGGTCGGCGCACTATAACGCCCCGATGCGATCGGACGAAAGCGCCCGCATCCGACGTGGATGCGGGCGCTTCCATTCGCGTCGAGACCCGCAGGCGCTACACGAGCGCCTCCGCCGCGCGCGCCGTGTCGGCCTGTGCGGTTCCGGCGCCCGCGGGTGGCCGGGCGAAAACGCGCCCGCCGACGGGCGGCCTGGAGCGGACACGCCACAGCCAGTACGCCATCGACACCACCGGCGCCAGCACGGGAATGGCCAGCAGGAGGGGGATGCGTAGCGGTTCCGGGAACTCGTCTGCCTGGCCGATGAAGAACGACATCGCGGCGATGAACAGCGCAAAGCACATCCGCCACAGGTGCCGCGCGATGCGCGCCGATCCCCGCGGCGGAACCCCCGACCGGATCATCCGCAGGTCGCCCGCCCACCCCAGCAGCGCGACGATGCCGAACATGAAGAACGGAAACGCGGGCATGCCGTTCCTCATGCCGCCGCTGGCGACGGCCTGGAACCCGAACGTGAGGCTGCTCAGGCTCACGCCCATGGCCACCAGCAGGGCGCCGGCGTTCAGCCAGCGGGTGGCCGCGTCCACGGAGCGGAACGTGGTCAGCCCGGTAACGACCAGGTACGAGCACAGCAGCCCCGCGGGGATGTTGATGGCCGGCGCCACCCCTCGCCCGGCCGCGATCGCCATCCCGAAGACTGACATCGCCAGCATCGCGTAGACGAACACCGTTCCGCTCCCCCGGTGGACCCGGGCCCCCTTGGCCGCGTAGAGCGCAATGTAGCCGGAGATCAGCGCCAGGCTTCCGGCGGTGATGTGGAGGATCAACGTCATTCGCATCGGTCCATCCCAGGCGAAAGTGTGAACGTCTCCGGGCTGATCGGCTCAGCGGCCCCGGCCCCGGCCCCGCGCGGGAAGCGGCTTCATCACCTTGTCCAGCACCATGCGGGCGGCGCGGCTGCCGGCCCACTCTCCCGCTTCGTTGCTGAAGCGGTAGTGCACGCCGCCGTAGATGCGCGAGTCAGACACCTGCTGCACCCACTCGTCCCACGTGGGCAGCACCTGGACGACGGCGTTCGGAAGGGACTGCGAGCTGACGCGCACGCCCATCACCGGCCGCGGCCCCACCTCGGCCTTCATCACCTCGGCAACGGCCGCGGCGTAGGTGCAGTGGCCGCACGGATACTCGGCAAAGTTGGGCGTCACCAGCAGCGGCACCCAGCCGGCGTCCGGCGCCGTAGCGTCGTTGCCGTCATCCGCGCCGTTGCGGATGGCGGTGATGGGGCGCCAGAAGTTGTAGTGCATCTTGGCCACGGCCATGCCCTGCGTGGCATCGTCGGTCGCCATCTGCAGCAGCGCGAACATGCGCGCGTTCTGCACCGGCGTGCGCCCGGGCGCGTCGGCGATCATCCGCAGCGATGGCGTCAGGTCCGGCATCTCGCGGTAGCGCGCGATCAGCGTCTGCAGCGGCGTGCGCTCCGTGCTCGTGCGCCCGCCCAGGCGCCGCACCTCTTCGTAGTCGCGCGCCCACCGCTCGCTGTTCAGCGCGGGCGGCGGCGGCGGGCGCAGCCCCTCCGCGCTCGGCGCCGCCCACGGGCGAAAGGCCGCCCAGTACGGCTGCAGTACGGGGAGCGCCGCCCCGATCCACTCGCCCGGCGTGGTGCGCGGGCGGTAGGGCACCTGGGCGATCGTGGAATCGATTCCCCCCGCCGCCTGCGCCGCCGCGGCCGCCTGTTCGCCGATCAGCCGCCCCGCCTCTCGCGCACGCTCGTCGGGAATGGAGGCCATCGTCAGCGCATAGGTGTCGTCCAGCGTCGTCTTCTGCGCGGGCAGCTGAAAGAGCAGCACGCGATACGCGGCCGTGGCCGCCGCGGCGTCCTGCGAGGCGGACGGGTCGCCCAGCGGAAAACCCAGGTAGCTCTCGTAGCGCCGGTCGATGGCGTTCAGCGCCTCGAACATGGCGAGCGACACGCGCGACATCGTCCGCTCCGTCTCGGGCGTTCGCCCGGCGGCGGACTGCGCATTGGTGATGCGGGTGGCGAACTCCCACCAGTCGCAGACGGTGTCTGCCGCCGCAGGCTGCGCGAACACCAGCGCCGCCGCGGCGGCCATCCCCAGAGTTGCTATACGCATGATGTCTTCTCCCGTGTGTGCCTGGTCGGGTGAAACGGTCCGCCCCGTTCGGCTGGAGCGGACTTGAATGCGCCGGTGAAGGATCGACCTGCGCTATGGTGATATACTCTAGTATAACACCATAAATCGCGCAAGCCTTTCGTCGCGCATCCGGATTTTTTCATGGGAGGGTTGGACGGACGGGTGGTGCGGCGCTACGGGAGAGTGACGGTAGGGAGCGGGTGAACCCGCCGCTCGGAAAGCGGAAAGCCCCGGCCCGGGCCGCTGGCGCGTCCCGTCCGCGGCTTCACCTGCACGCGCGGGCGCAACCGGGCTTGCACCGCAGCATGGGCGCGCACGACCGCCCGAGCCACACGAAAGCATGCAGTCCGCGCAGGCGGACATCGTGTGTTCGTTGCAGCGAATTTATTCGCCCGTGCAGGGTCGCGGCCTCGGCTCCGCCTGGCCCGGGAGGGTGGATCGGGATCAGATCGGCTCGCGGTGCCGGCGCATGCGGACCGCCGCAGCGATGAACACTGCCGCGAGCACCAGCCCGATCCAAAGGTCCGGCGTGCCCAGGATACGGCCCGGCGTGAGCGGGGTCGACGGGTGGAACGGAATGGTGATGGCGGGCCCCCGCGGGTCGAACGCGTGGAGGTGCCAGCCCAGCAGCCGGTACTGGACGAACGCGGTGACGTTCATGCTGTCGAACGTCAGCTTCTCCAGCACGCCAAAAGCGAGCAGAGGCAGCACCGCCCACAGGACGGCCGTGCGCCGGGCCCAGCCGGACACCAGCAGCAGAAATCCGTAGATGGGCGCGTGCCACAGCACCATGCACACGACCGAGTACAGCAGCGCCATCCACATGGTGAACAGCCGCAGCTCGCCCCAGAGCACGCCCATACCGTGGCCGTTGATCGCCAGGGCGATGGCGCTCAGCAGCAGCATCACCACGTGCATGGCGACGATGGACGCAAAGGCCAGCAGCGGCAGGATTACCAGCGGAACGCCGGCCTTGGCGAGCACCGTCGTGAGGTCCGAGACGGGGAGCGACTTCCAGAAGAGGATGGCCCGGTCCCGGCGCTCGCCGGCCAGCGCCTCCAGGCAGTAGAACGCCGCGATGACGAACGTGGTCGCCAGCATCAGCAGCGCGGCGACGCGGTAGGTGACGGAGGCCGATCCCGTGCCCGCGTCGTCCACGGCCAGCATGCCGGGCATGTGGCTGGGCATGGTGACGGCGTGAATCACCAGCCCGGCGACGGCGAACGCGGCGACGCCCAGCGGAGCCAGGTAGATGGAGCGGTTCTCCCACAGCTCCCGCCGCACCGACCAGTAGAACGGCCGCGTGCGGGCCGGGGCTGGGGCGTCGGCCGTGGCGTCCACGGCGCCGTGCGGTGCGGCGTTCATCGGCCGGCTCCGCGTTCCTGGCCCGGCCGGCTGCCCATTACGGCGACGAACACGTCCGCGATGCTGGGCGTCCGCAGCTCACCGAGCGCCGCCACCTGGTCGCGGTCCGCGTTGTCGAACAGCAGGATGCTGCGGCCGAACAGGTGGCGCTCGTGGATGGGGCCCAGCGCGCGAGCCCCGTCCAGCTGCCCGGGGCGAACCATCACCTCCACGTAGCGCTGCTCGAACTCTTCCATACTGCACTCCAGGACGAGGCGCCCGCGGTCGATGAATACCAGGTCCGTCAGCACGTCCTGGATCTCTTCCACCTGGTGCGTGGTCACCACGATGGTGCGCGTTCGGTCGAAGAAATCGTTCAGCAGCGAGTCGTAGAACTGCTTGCGATAAAGGATGTCCAGCCCCAGCGTCGGCTCGTCGAGCACCAGCAGCTTCGCGTCGATGGCCATCACCAGCGCCAGGTGCAGTTGCGCCACCATTCCCTTGGACAGCTCGCCCACTTTGCTCGTGCGCCTGATCTCCGTGTTCGCCAGGAATCCCTCTGCCTTGGCGCGGTCGAACCGCGGATGCACGCCGGCGACGTAGTCCAGCGCCTGCGAAACCCGCAGCCAGCGCGGCAGCACTGCAATGTCGGCGATGAACGAGACGTCGCGCGCCAGCCGGTCGCGCTCGCTCCACGGGTCGTGGCCCAGCACGTTCAGCTCGCCCTCGTACCGCGTGAGGCCCAGGATGGCGTTGAGCGCCGTGGTCTTCCCCGCCCCGTTGGGACCGATCAGCCCCACGATGCGGCCTTCCTCCACCGTCAGGTCCAAACCATCGAGCGCCACCGTGCTGCCGAACGACTTGCGCAGGCCGCGGGCTTGGATGCATGCCATGGCTTCAGCGCTCTTTCGGGGGATTGGACGCGGATGCCCCGGCAGCGGCGGCGGCCAGCAGGTCCTCGGGCGTAAGGCCCAGCCGCTGGATGGTTTCCTGGATCCGGGGCCACTGCTCCGTCAGGAACTTCTCGCGCTCCCCCTGCAGCAGCAGGTTGCGCGCGCCGGGATTGATGAACATGCCGCGGCCGCGCTTCGTCTCCACGAGCCGCTCATCCACCAGCTGCTGGTAGCCCTTGAGCACCGTCAGGTGGTTGACGCGGTACTCGGCCGCCACCTGCCGAACGGAAGGCAGCGGATCACCCTCGTTCAGCACGCCGTCCAGGATCATCGCGGCCACCATGTCGCGAAGCTGTCGGTAGATGGGCTGGCTGTCGTTCCACTCGCGATCCACCATGGTTTCCCGATGACCCCTGCGATCAGGCGGGGCGGGCGCATTGCCGCCGCGACTTTCCCCGCGCCGCATCGACACGCTTGCGGGCGACCTGCACAGCTATGGTGATATGCATAACCATACCACCACGGGCGCGCAAGAACGCGGGCAGGGCGCGGTGCCCTGCCCGGGATCGCGGCTGCCTCGCTAACACCGTTTCACGCAGAGGCCGCGGAGGGAACGGAGAGGACGCAGAGAAAGACGAAGCCTTTTCTCTGCGTCCTCTCTCCCATCCTCTGCGTCCTCTGCGTGAAATGCGGTTCTGTCGTGGAGGTACGGTCGAGTGACAGGCAGACGCGCTGGCGCTCAGGTGATGCCGGCGTGCGCGCGCTTGAGTTCGCCCAGGTCCAGCTTCTTCATCCCCAGCATGGCGGTCATTGCGCGCTCCGCGGGGGCCGACTCGGGGTCGGCCAGCATCTCCTCCATTCCCGCTGGCACGATCTGCCACGAGAGGCCGTAGCGGTCCTTGAGCCAGCCGCACTGCTGCGCCGCGGGATCGCCGCCCTCCCCGAGCCGCTCCCAGTAGTGGTCCACCTCTTCCTGCGTGCCGCAGTGCACCTCCAGCGACACGGCTTCGTTGAACGTGAACACGGGGCCGCCGTTCAGCGCGGTGAACTGATGGCCGTCCAGCTCGAACACCACCGTCATCACGGAGCCCGCGGGGCGCCCGTGGATCTCCACGCCCGCGGCGGGAAAGCGGGTGATGGTGACGATGCGCGAGTTGGGGAAGATGCGCGTGTAGAACTCGGCGGCCTGCTCCGCCTGGTCGGAGAACCAGAGGCACGGGCGGATGCGTGAGGCGATGGACATGGCGTTCCTCTCGATGACGTCGATGGGTTTATGCAGCGCGGTCGCCGGGCCTACTGGGCGAAATCTTCTGGCCCCATGATCTGGCGGACTTCCACCTCGCCCTCCCACCCCGGCCAGTGTTCGCGGTGCATGTTCATCAGCCAGACGGCGCCTTCCACGGCCTCTTCCCTGGACGCCGCCTCCACGATGCCGTAGCCGCCCACCACTTCCTTGCCCTCGGCAAAGGGGCCGTCCAGCACGCTGAGCTCTCCGCCCGAGACGCGCACCCGCGTGCTCCGCGCGGTCGAGGCCAGGCCGCCGGTGTCGAGCAGCTTGCCGGCCTGGCGGGACTGTTCGCTCGCCGCGGCCATGGCGTCCATGAACGACTGGGGCATGGGGCCGGCGTTCTCGGCGCTCTTTACGAGGTTCATGAATCGCATCGGTGTCTCCATCGGTGTCGGGTGGAGAGCGGGGGTGGCCTGCCCGGCCGCGCGTGGAATCTCCGCTCCAACTGTACGTCGAACGAGCCGACGCGAAATCGACACGATCCGGTTGAGTGACTTCAGCGCGGCGCGGCGTTTCGCATCCGGATCATGGAGAACCGCAGGCTGGATGCGGCGACGGAATCGTGCAGGTGCCAGAGGCTGGGCAGAAAGCGCAACTCCACGCCGCGGGCCAGCAGCTCCGCGATAATGTCCGTAATCACCTCCACCTGCTCGGGCACCACGGCGTCGCGGCTGACGAAGTAGCCGGCACCGTCATCCAGGCACTCGAAGGTCCGGGACGGCAGGTGATGGCAGTACAGCACGCACGCGCGGATGCGCTCCAGCCAGGCGCTCTCGACCGCGACGACGGCCGGGCTCGTTCCCAGGAAGCGTTCGGCGTCGTCTGCGGTCGTCCCCGGGCCGGCGTAGAAGGTCACGCGCGGACAGTCGCGCGGCAGCAGGTAATTGTGCAGCCGGCGGCCGTCGATCGCCCACACCACCGGCTCGTCCGTGAACGCCGTGGGCCGCGGGTCGAACCGGCCGATCTCCGCCTCGCTTACGTGAAACAGCATGCCATCGGCGGCGTGACTTGGCTCGGTCGCCACTCCTCAGCGCTGCGGCACCTACCGCACCAGGGCGTCGATGGCCGCCTGCGCCACCTGCGCATCCTGCTGCGAGGTGACGCCGCTGACGCCCACCGCGCCGATCACGCGGCCGTCCACGATGATCGGCAGGCCGCCTTCCAGCGGCACGCCGTCCAGCGCCAACAGCACCGTGCGTCCGCCGGCAACCGCGTCTTCCAGCACCTTGGTGGGGCGCCGGAACCGCGCCGCGGTGCGCGCCTTTCCGATGGCGATGTCCAGGCTGGCGGGCTGCGTCTGGTCCAGCCGGTGAAAGAGGATGAGCTCTCCCGCGGCGTCGACGATGGCGATCGCCACGTTCCAGTTGTTCTCGCGCGCCTCCGCCTCGGCCGCCGCCGCCATGGTCCGGGCGGCCTGCAGGCTGAGGGTCTGCGTCTGGAGCAGCTGCGCACGCGCGGGCGAGGAGACGAACAGCGCGAGCAGGACGAGGGATGCGACCGTGGTCTTGATCATGGCACCGGAGCGGGGAGTCGTTGGATGACGAGGGAAGCCGAGCATGCGCCGTTCACCCGGGGCGCGTCCATCATGGCTGGGCCGGAGCCGGGGCCGCGGGGGCGGGAGTGCGCTTGCGATGGAAGACGACGGCGACGGAGGCCGTGGCGAACGCGGTGGTGAACGGACCGCCTGCCTGTGCGTAGCTGGAGCGCTCTCCACCCATCAGCACGACCGAGGCGGCGGGGATGAACGACACGTGATCTCCCTCCAGCTCCATGCCCACGCCCTGCACGAGCGCCAGGAAGTACGCGGGGTTCTCGCCGTTCGGAGATTTGCCCCACTGCAGCACGACGGCGGGGTTCAGCAGCAGGCGCTGCCCCGGGCGGAGAATGCGGTCGTACCGGCCGTAGACCTGCGACGAGCTCCACGAAATGAGCGGAAGCCCCAGCCGCCCGCCGACGCCGTACGCCGACCGCTCGCTCTTTCCCAACTGCCTGTACGCGCCCACGAACGGCGAGAACCCGTCGAGCCCGGCGCTGAACTCGTGGCCGCGCCCACCGTCGGCGCTCACGTTGCCGAGCGTCAGCTCCGCGTACAATCCAGGGACCGGCTCGTTGCAGCCGTTGCACTCCGCGCCCCAGAACCAGGACGCATCATCGCCCGGAGGTGACATGGCCGAAACCTGGACGTTCGCCGAGAGGCCGGGATACACCTCCGCGGAGCGAACCGTGGAAAGCGTGCACCCGGAAAGCAGGGCGAGCGCGGCGAGCAGGGCGGGGATGCGCAGGTGCATCGGTAAAACCGGGTGCGGCAGGTGGGCGCGCTTGAGCTGCGTGGCGGGCGGAATCAAGCTCAGCCCCCGAGGGTGGCGGGCGCAAGTGCTTCGCGCCCGCCGCGTGCACCGCCGTTAGTAATAGCTGCGGACCTCTTCCGCCAGCCGGGTGTCGGGGAACAGCAGGTTCACGGCGCGCAGCATCACCATCATCCCCGCCGCGCCGTTGGTGAGCATCACGGCGCCCTCGCGTCGCTCCGCGATGTAGAACGCCAGGGTGCTCTCTCCCCAGTCGCCGCCGGTGTGAAGCCGCACGGTTTCGCCCGGATACTCCAGGATCTCCCATCCCAGCCCCATGCCCACGCGAGCACAGTGCGTAACGCGGGTGCGGTCGCAGCGCGCCGCGGCGGCCTCGTTCGCCACGTGGGCCGAGTCGCGCTGGGCGGCGAACGCGGCCGGAAGCCCGTCGCGGTTCATCACGCCCACCACGAACGCCGCGTAATCGCCCACGGTCGTGTACAGGTCGTCGGAAGCCAGTGCGGAATCCTGGATGGTAGGCTCGCCGTAGCGCCCCTCGCGCCCGTACGGCCGGGCGACGCGACCCGCGAACCAGTCGCGCCGCGAGTTCGACGTGCTCGCCATCCCGAACGGCTGGAACACGTACCGGCTGGCCAGCGCCTCCCAGGGCGTCCCCAGCTTGTTCTGGGCGAAGCGCCTGGTGTACTCGAATCCCTCGCCGGAATAGCCGAACGCGGTGCCCGGCTCGCCCCCGAACACCAGCTTTCCGCCCGTCTGGTAGCGCCAGTTGGTAAACCCGGTACGGTGGCTGAGCGCAATGCGCGGCGTCAGCTTCTGGTGGCGCGGGTCGGCCGCGACGTCCGGGTCTACCCAGTGGCCGGCGAGCGGCTCGTCCAGCGACAGGCGTCCCTCCGCCGCCAGCCGCAGCATCGTCTCGGCGAAGATGGGCTTGGCGAGCGACGCCACGTTGTACAGCGTCTGCGGGGTGGCGGGCACCCCCTCGGACTGCTCGCCATACACCTTCGTCCACTGCACGCGACCGTCGCGGATGTACGCGACGGCGATGCTGGGCACGTGGTGCTCGGCCAGCCAGAGCGGCGCCTTCTCGTCCAGCGCGGCGATCTGCGCGGCGGACGGATCGCGCGAGGGAGCGACGGCGGACGGGCGATGCGGGGCACAGGCCCCGAGGGTGAACGCCAGGACGAGAAGCGTGCGGCGATATGCGATCATGGGGGAGCCCCGGACGGATGTGAAAGCGGGGCCGTCGACGCCCCACCGATGCGCATTCGACGGGCGCGGGAGGCGATTGGTTTCAGCGCGGGCCCGTCCGCGGCGCGGCTGCGGCACGGATGCGTCGGCCTCGGCCTTGTCGCGGCTGGCGAATGAAGGGGCGTTTCGATTGACGCCGGCGCATTCCCTGGCTGCCCTCTCCCCCCGGCCCCCTCTCCCGCAAGCGGGAGAGGGGGAGAATTCGTGTGCGCTTCGGCAGGCGTGGAGGGCGTGCAGGTGAACGCCCCGAGCGGGACGCGACAGCGGCGGCGAGGCCGGGCTTTCCGCTCTTTAAGCTGCGGGTTCACCCCCTCTTGGGAGACCCGGCGTGGAGGAAGAGGCCGAGGCCCGCCAGGTATCCGATGATGGGCGACATGCCGTACCCCATCACCGGAACGGGAAAGCTGCCGAAGAACGGAGCGGCGGCGGTGATCGCCACGTAGGCACCGAGCGCAATGCCTGCATGTCGCACAGCGCCCCGTCCGGCGATGAGGAACGGCGCAGGCAGCAGGAGCAGCGAGGCCACCGCCGCCACTGCCCAGACGGTGCCGAGGCTCGCGGCCAATCCCACGATCTCCTCCACGTACGGCACCGGCGCCAGCGGGTCGCGCCGCGTCCAGGTGAGGGCGGCGAGCGCGGCGACGATGCCGAGGCAGGCGAGCCGCGCCGCGCGTATTTCCGTCTTCACCGACAGCAGGAGCACCGCCGCTACGCCGAACGCCGTGGCCTGCGCGGCATCCGGCTGAAGGAACAGCGCCAGCATTGCGGCGACCGCGACGAGGGCGGACGTCCACCATCCCCTCGCCCGCGAAAGCCTGTCCAGGGCGACGATCAGCACGGGGAGGAGTACCGCGGCGGCGTGAAGTCGCACCGGGCCCAGCGGCAGCCACCGGTGCACCCCATCCACCCCCGGCGCGAGCAGGGTCGCGGCCAATGCAGCCAGCGTGAGCACCGCCACCCCGTCCACCCACCTCGGCCGCGCGGTCGACGTACGGGGCCGCGCCAGGGTTACGCACAGCACCGTGCCGACCGCCCACGCGGCGACGTTCTGCGCCCACAGGCTCGGCGGCACGTCCGACATGCGCATGGTGAGCACGCCGACGCCGAGTGCCGGGACGGGCGCGGCGAGGTACACCGGGGACAGCGGGCGCGGCTGCGTCTCGTGGGTCATCGGGATGGATGGGCGTGGAACAGATTCGGGAGATGCTGGCGACGACGGACGCTACGGGTTCGCGACTCTCCACGGCGGGTTGCGGCGGTTCTCCCCCGCCCAGTACAGGCACAGCGCGTTGCCAGCGGGATCCCGAAGCCGCGCCTCCCGCCACAGCCAGCGCTGGTCCGCCGGCTCGTGCGTGAATACCACGCCCTTATCCTTGAGGTCTGCGACGAGCTCGTCCAGCGCCTCGTGCTCGAAGTACACGAGAATGCCCGAATCCGCCGGCATGGCATCCACCACGTGCAGCGAGAACGTGGCGCCGCCGTCCGGGCACTCGAAGCGGGCGTAGTGCGGCGTGTCGACGATCAGCCGAAAGCCGAGCGTGCGATAGAACGCGACGGACGCCGCGAGGTCCACCGCCGGGAGCGTCACCTGGTTGAGGTTCATGGGCCGTACACTCGCGTTCCATGGGTCCACACGAACACCGTCTCCGAGCCGTTGTCGAACGCCACGACGGTCGTGTAGGGCACAGGCGCCCGGGCGCCGCGAAACAGGCGCGCATTCAAGGCGTTGTCGTTCGAAGGCGCCTGCTGGATCAACGCCTCGAACCACCAGCCGCCCCCTCTCCAAGGGCGCTGCACGCGAACGGAACCGGCGTCCACCGGCGTGAGCAGGGCACGGAGGGAATCCGCGCTCGCCGGAGACAGCTCCGCACGCAGCCACCACTCGTTCGAATCGAGGTCGCCCTGCAGGTGCACGTTCCAGGCGGATGCCGACATCCACGCCGGCCACCATCCGCGCTGCAACTCGCCTGCGGCGATTGCCTCGGCGCCGCTCGCGGACTCGCGATACGGCTGCTCGAAGCACCCGGCGAGGAGGACGACGAGGAGAGGGAGCAATCGGCGGCACATCATTCGTCCGTGACGGTCAGCGGTTCGCCAGCAGCGTTCGGAAGGTGACGGAGTAGCGGAGAGCATCCACGGCGGGAATGCTTTGCTCCCACTCCGTCCGCGAAGGGCCGCGCAGCAGGTACGCGGACCGGGGCTCTGCCGTCAGCGAATATCGCTCCCACTTCGGCCCCGCCTTCCGCCGGAGTCGGAATGCGCACGAGGAAAGCAGCGAAACGCCGATCACGTCTCCGAAGACGCCCTTGTCGCGGTGCCAGCCGATCGCGGCGCCTGCGCCATACTCGGTGACGAGCGCGTGAGAGAGCTCCTCCGGCGCCACGTCCGCGAACGCGGCGGCGCGGTCGCGCAGCGGAAGGAGGAAGTCGGGAATCTCGTCGACCTTGTGCAGCCTGCGCTCGCCGAAGTCGTAGTGCCAGCCGTACGAGACCACCCGGCGCTTGCCCACGTAGCCGTGGAACTCGAACTCCTTCAGCGGCAGCTCGCGGATGTGCACGACGAGACCCTGCTCCGCGTCGGGCGGCAGGACATCCGCCTGGTAGCGGAATCCTTCGGGTGGCGCCGGTTGACTGGTGTTCTTCATCGTGCCTCGGAGTGGGTGCCCACAAACCGTGCGGGCCGTTTCCGTCCCTTCACCAGAATTGTGCAAGCGCGCAACCCGCGCTCCGGCTATCCACCTGAGCGGGGCTCACTCGCGGCACCACGCGTCCGGCTTGCAAATGCTTGCAGGAGGGCAGTTTCGACATTGCCGCCGCTCTCCACACATATCATTCCGAACGGCGGCGGGAAAGGAGGCATGCCCGATGCCCTGTGTCGGGGCGGGCGCGGCAGGTCCGCGCAGCAGTGTCTGCCCAATCCTGAGCCACCTGGAGGACCCCATGCGTTTGCTGTCCACCCTCGCCGCCCTTGGCCTCGCCGCCACCCTCGCCGCCTGCGTCGACACGTCGCCGGAGATCATGGCGCCGGACGCGGGCCCGAGCAACCTCATCTCCCTGACGGACACCGACGGCGACATCGAGCTCAAGAAGCCCAAGATCGACGTCACCAAGTGGGTGAACAAGACCATCCGCAAGTCGCCCAACCTGCTGATCCCCGCCGGCCCGGTGGGCATCGGGCCCGGCTCGCCGATCCTGGTGACCATTCCCAACGACGGCACGTACGGCTGCACGGCCAACTTCATCTGGCGCGACGGCAACAGGCTGTTCCTGGGCGCCGCGGGCCACTGCTTCGTCTCGGCCGCCAATAAGGCCACGCATGGCCCGGGCGCGGACTTCGACGCGACGGGCGTGTCGGTTGACGTATGCGTGCAGAACTGCGAGGGCAACTTCGACGCGATGACGCTCGTGGGCACCGTGGTAACGCTGGGGCGCGTTGCCTACGCCCGCCAGACCGACCCCACTGGCACTGCGGACGTGGGCAACGACTTCGGCGTGGTGGAGATTCCGGCCTCGGCGCACCACCTGATCCGCCCCTCCATGCCCATCTGGGGTAACTTCCGCGGCGTGGAGGCGATGGCCTTCGGCGAGCCCGCCTGTCACTACGGCAACGGCACCGTCACGGGTGAAACGTTCGTCACCAAGGCCCGCGTGGGTGTGGGCGGTGGATCGGACGGCGCCTCGTGGTACGGCGACTTCGTGGCGGCCCCGGGCGACTCCGGCTCCGGCATCATCGGCTGCGAGATCGACGGCCTCAGCTTCTCCGGCACCCGCGCCATCGGCGTGCTCACGCACCTGGGCGTCGGCACGGGCGAGGTGGAGTTCAACGGCATCAAGACCAAGGTGGAGCACGGGTTCGTGCTGGGCAACACCGTCGCGCGGTCCATCGAAATGGCGCGCGAGGCCGGGCTGAACCTGTCCATCGTCGAGCCGTAAAGGCCGGACGAGGGCCAGAGATCGATCGAAGGGCCGGGGCGGCGACGCCCCGGCCTTTTTGCGTTGCCTGCCGTCACCTGCATCACAGGCTTGTGGAACCTGCAAGCGGACAATAATGTATGAGCTTGCTACCATTACATGTCCGCTTGGCGGGATGCCGATGGGAGAGGTCGACGCGTTCAAGATCGACGGCCTGAAGTGCTATTTCCCGTCGAACGACCACTATCCCCAGCACTTCGAGGTGCTGAGGCGGGGCGGCTACGTCGTGAGAATTTTCTTCCTGCGGACGAACAAGAAGCGTGGACTGAACTGGGAATACAAGCTGCGACTGGGTGGTGAATTGTCTCCTGTCGATGAAGAAGTGCTCTTTCAGATGGTGATGCGGCACAAGCGCCGCTTGCTGCGCGAGTGGAATCAGAAAGTATCTCCCGAGCGGAGGCCCTAGATCATGGCAGAAACTCAGGACAGCCTGGCAGTTCTGATCAATGAAAGCGCCGTTGCGGACATGCACCGGATCGTGGCATCCAGCGATCGCCTTTTCGCGATGCCGGACGAGAACACGGCGCAATCCTGGACCGGCTCCTACAAGCTTGCCGTGCTGGTCCGCGCGACGCACCTCAGCGAAGTTGCGACCGTCGTCTCCGTGGCCAACCGGGCAAATCGGCTGCGTGCGCTCCTGATCGAGTCAGACGTGGATACCGACTGGCTCCTGTACATGTTCGATCGCGCAAAGCTTCGGGTCATGAGAAACGTCCTGGTTCATCACGGGCCCGAGATTCCCATGCGGTTCCTCTCCGCCTGGGCGCGTGGAATCGAGGATCACGTCGTTGCGATGGCGACCGCATTCGAGGATCGCCTGGCCGTGCGCAATTGCGCGATGAAATCGTTCGAGATCGGATTCGACGCCTATCCCGCACTGGCCCGAATCCCGTTGTCGCAACGATCCATGTTCACGCTGGACCCAGACGGGTTGTTTCTGCACTGGCCAGGGGCGGACGTCCACTTGACGATGGACGATGTGCTGCTTGCGTCGAATCCCAGGCTCCGAGAGCAGGCCGTTACCCGGCGGCTCGCGAGTGATCGTGCGTTCGGTGCTGCCGTCAGGACACTTCGCCAGAAACATCTCCTCAAGCAGACGGACATCCCGGGGCTGACTGCCCGGCATGTCCGCCGGGTTGAACATGGCTCGGTGCCCGGAGAAGGTGCGCTCCTCCGCCTGGCCGCCGCGCACGGCCTGGATCCCGACGCGTATCTGGAAGCAGTGACCGAGCTGATGGAGTAGCGCAGTTCGCATCGCCGATCATCCGGAACATCTCGTCCTCCGAGACGTTCAGTGTTCGTAGTACAAGGCTCTCCCCACGGCTACGCCCCGAACTGCCGCAGGTGGTGGTCCAGGTGCTTGTACGACAGCACCGCCCACTCCTGCGGTGTCATCCGCCCGAAGAAGGCGTGCGGGTACGTGGTGCAGCCCGCCGGGCCCGCGGCCACGAACCGGTCGATCAACCGCGACAGGCGCTCGCGTTCGCGCTCCAGTTCCCGCTCGTCAGCGATCACCAGGTCCGGCGCGGTCGGCGAGTTGCGGCGGATCGGCTCGTCGTTGCGGATCGCCAGCCGCTTGATGAGCGGGCCGATGATCCGCCCGATGAACATCCGCTTGGGTCGGCTGTCCCCCACCGCTCCCTCCATGGCGTTGGCGCAGTGTGCGACCGCCTGCGCCACCTTCATCGTGCCCCACTGACGCTGGCTGTCGGGCCGCAGGGTCTGCAGCCGCGCCTTGATTTCGGCTGCGGCGGCCGGTTCGTAGAGATTCTTCATGGGAATGCCGTCGTTCGTGGTGAGATGCGTCGGGATGGGCAGGACACGGCGGTCACGCGGCTGAGGTCAACCGATCGTGCCGGGCAGGCGCTGGACGAGGTAGAGGGAATAGTAGACGACCTCGCGCGCCAGGAAACCCGCCTTTGTGCGCCACGAGCGGTACCGGCTCGTCGGCGTGGGGGCGGGATGCGCATCCAGGCCCAGGTCGCGGGCCATGGTGATGGAGCGGCGCATGTGCAGCGGATCGCTCACGATGAGCACGCGGACGGCGGCCCCGGGCGTCAGGAGCACCTTTGCCTGGACGAGGTTCTCGTACGTGATCGTGGATCTTGTTTCCACGGCGATCGCGGCAGCCGGAACGCCGGCCGCGATGGCCCGGCGCCGCGCGACCTCCGCCTCCGCGTGGCGGCTGCCGCTGCCCACTCCGCCCGTGAACACGATGCGCGTCACCCGGCCGCGGCGGTACAGCGCGATCGCGTGATCGATCCGCGCCGCGAACACGGGCGAGGGCGCCGTGTCCCGCACGGCGGCCCCCAGGACGATCGCCACGTCGGCGGCGCCGGGGTCGTGGCGCTGGCCGTAGTCCGCGATCCGCCACGCCAGGCACACGCTCCACAGGATCACGACGCACGCGGCACCCCACACGATGCGCCTGGCCCTCTTCGTCACCACGATGGGCTACGTCGGCCGGGGCACCGCATCTTCAGCCGCGGCGGGGGCGAGGGGGATCTCACGGAGCGGGTCTCCCCGGTCGACGAACAGGCGTCCACCGGGAACGAGCGCCGCCGCGATCCGCCGCAGGGCTTGCTGCTCCGTCTCGGGGTGGCGCCCGTCCAGCGCGCCGACGCGGATGGCGAACGCAATGTCATAAGGTGCTTCGCCAGCCTGCAGCTGGAACTCCTCCACGGCCGCCCGGCGCACGCTCAGCCGTCCGGCCGCGATCTCATCGCCCGATCCCGCCCTCGCCTGCTCTACCGCTTTCTGGGAGCGATCGATGGCGAGCACGTGCCCATCGCCAATCCGGCGCGCGACCGCCCGGGCCGCCGCACCTGGCCCACATCCGATCTCGAGCACGCGCATTCCCGGGCGCAGCGGCAGGGCGTCTACGATCGCCGCGAGACGCGGTGACAGGCCAGCGGATCGGAACGGCATTGCGGCTACCGCCGCGCCGGCGCGGCAGACCGCAGGACCGCCTGGACGTGCTGTTGCATCTCAGACGTACGGACGCAAGCCAGGATGCCGCGCACACAGATCTTCGGCGAGTTCCGGATGGTCGCCGAGCATCTGGAAGTCGGCAAAGTCGAAGCCCGGCCCCACGCTGCACCCCACCAGCGTGTACACGCCACTCGAGCGCGCCGCCTGCCAGGCACCGGCGGGCACCACGGCGACGGGGGCCATGCAGGCCGCGACCGGCCCGAGGCGCGCCTGGTACAGCCCCGCGGGCCCGGCACCCGTCCAGAGCAGGTCCAGGGGATCACCTTCGTAAAAGTGCCACGCCTCGTCCGAGGTGACGCGGTGAAGCCGGCTCTGCTCGCCCGCGCTCAACAGGAAGTAGATCGTCGTCAGCCCGCACCGCTCGCCCCGCCCGTCGCCCGGCTGGACGGATGCTGACGAGCGGAACACCTCGCGGTAGTGCCCGCCTTCGGGGTGCGGCTTCAGCCCGAGCGTCGCGATCAGCTGCGCGGCGCGATCGTGCGACATGGCGTCGTGGTCAGGTGACGGGTTCACGAGAGATCGCCCCGGGCGAAAAACAGCCAGTCCGTGGTTTCCTCGTCGATGAGCTCGTTGAAGAAGGTCACGGGCTCGATGCGTACCTCCTGAAACACCGCGCGGAGCGCGTCGGCGAACGGCGAGCTCTCGGCGTACGACCAGACGCCCAGGATGCCGCCGGGCGCCAGGTGCCGGTTCGCCCGTTCCAGCCCCTCCGCGCGATAGAACACGTCGTTCGTCCGGCTGAGCTGGTCGTCCGGGGCGTGATCGACGTCGATCAGGATGAGGTCCCAGCGCTCGCTCGGCTCGGCGGCCAGCCGGGCGTAGACGTCGCCGGCGGCCGTGGAGAATCGCGGGTCCGCCTGGAGCGCGGCGGCCAGCGGAAACAGGCCCTGCTCCATCCAGTCGATCACCTGGGGAAGGAACTCCACCACCTCCACCCGGGCCACGCGCGGGGAGGCGAGGGCCGCATGCGCCGTGTACCCCAGCCCCAGCCCGCCCACGAGCACCCGCAGATCGGTCCCCGGGTGCATCTGCAGGGCGACCGAGGCGAGTGCCCGCTCGGACGCCGTGTTGTAGCTGCTCATCAGGAACGCGTGGTTCAGCGTCACTTCGGTGACCACCGTTCCGGGGCGCGACAGCAGCTCCCGCCGCCGCAGGCAGAGCGGACCCAGCGGGCTGTCCTCGTACGCCAGTATCTCGAGATTGGATGGGCTCATCACGACCGCCTCACCACTCGGGCCGGCCGAGCAGGGTGCGGATGCCGTGGATGTGGGTGGAGGTCATGAGCCTGGAAATCCCGAAGACGGGAATCTGCCGTGGCGAACGCCTGGCCGGATGAAAGGGCTCGTGTCATCCCCGAAATCTACGGATGAACACGAACGGGCGCCACGAACATGCACGCCTCGTTCACATGGCTTGCACTCCGCTGGTACGATGTCATCCTACGCATCCTCAGGATCATCGTACAGGTATTCCATGTAGATCTCGTCGAGGCTGTCCCCCAGGTACCAGCCTAGCGGGGCGCCTTTGGCTCGCAACGCATCGCACCGGGCGCCGTACTCCGCCTGCAGATCGTGCTGGACGACGCGATGAACGGCGTTGCGATACATGCTGACCATGCTGTTCGCGAAGCTCGCATCCAGCCCGCCGACATAGAGGACCGCGTCGATGCCTTCCTCGACGTACGTGAGCATTACGTCCACAGGCGTTCCGGCGGAGCCCGCGATCTTGTCGAAGTCGGTCACCAGTTTGCGCGCACTGCTCAACCTGAATCCGCCCGTGGACCAGCGGGCGAACTCGCGGCGGATCTTCTCCTTGTATTCCTGGGCGACCGCAGCGTCGTCCCCGGCCCGAAGCTTGGTCCGGTAGAAGTCCGCCGCCTGCGGAACGGCCTCGCAGAGTGCGGCGATCTGCTCGATGAGCTGTTCCTTGGAGAGCCCGTTCAGAAACGCCTTCAGTTCGCGGCGCTTGACCGATGACATGGACAGAGCAGGAAAGGGTTGGTGCTGGGCAGTGGATGGTTTACGGAATCTACCGGGGCAACGTCGCGCGCACTCACTCTGGCTGCGTCGTCCGGGAAGCTGCTGCCCTGAATATTCGGGCCCCGAACTCGTCCGCCTCTCTCGCCTGCTCGGACGACAGCACCTCGCCGTTCCGGATGCTCACGTAGAGCGTACTGTCGTAGATCATGTCGAAGTATGCTGCCGTTCTCCGAAAGGGGACGTCGAAGCCCTCCGGGAGTGCGGGGTCCGTCCCGCACGCGGCCACCCACACGGAGCGTCCAGCAAGGCGGCGCCCCAGCGGCTTCTGTACGGTTATGAGATCCGTCAGCCGATCGAAGAAGCGCTTCAGCACGCCGCTCATAGCATACCAATAGACCGGCGTGGCGAAGAGGACGCCGTCCGCATTCGCAAGCGCCTCCGCCACGGCCAGGAAATCGTCTCCCTCGACGGCCCGGCCATACTCGTAATCGCGAACGTGCAGCGACGCGAGGTCGAACCGCTGTGCAGGCCGCCCCGCGAGCACCGCGTCGATGAGCCGGGTGCAATCACCGTCCCGCCGGGCACTCCCGACGACCGCGACAAGGTTCATACGCGAACCGTCGGCAAGCCACGAGGCGCGGGCGGCGTCCATTACCGCTTCTTTCGATTGGCTTGGAGGATACTGTCCACTCGTGCCCGGTACCCCGGATCTCGCATCCGCATCGCCTGCACCGAGTCGAACGGGGCCACGCGCGGGCAGATGGAGTCGGGGAACGGCGGCTCGATTCCCGCGGTCGCAAGGTCGCCGTACCAGCCGAACGCGTCCAGCGAGTCGCCATGCACGAACACGGGTTCACCGCCGATGCCCATCGGCAGATCGGGCGGGCGCCCGTCCTGGCTGTGGAAGCGCACGAACAGGCTGTAGCGCCCGCTGGGGACGGTACGCATTCCGAAGTACCCGCGGCTCTCTACCTTCACCCGGTGTGCGATCCACGCCTCGGCGATCCGGTGCTCCGCGCCCTGCCAGGCAACGACGGGGCAGGCCACGTCGGGAACCGTCACCAGGAGCCCCATCCGCCGCGCCTCCGCAACGGAGTAGGCTTGGGGTCCGCAGCACATGCTCATCGAAAACAGCACGGAGACCCGCATCAGCCCAAGCGCAAGGAGAACCACCGTGGCCAGGAGCCCGGCGACGAGATAGGCCCTGCGCCTAGCAGGCATCCGGCCCCGCACCGTCTGGAGGAGCGCCCGGCGAACGCGGCGCGCTCCGCGCGAAGAAGAGCCAGTCCGTGTTTTCCTCGTCGATCATCTGCCGCGTGGTCAGGGTGCGGTCCTGGGGTCCGGCCCGTTCTCATCGTGCATTCCGATCCGCTCCGTTTTCTGGCGTGCATGCCCCACCCGATGGGGGGCATCCAGCCCGGCGGACGCGAGCGCCAGCTACATGGTGTCGCACGCAAGCACCGCGATGCCCCACTACAGCTGCACGACGATCACGGGCAGGATCAGGAGCAGACAAACCGTGGCGGACGTGATCAGACGTTCCCCGAGGGACGTCGTGCGACGCCGCGTGATGTAGAGCGCGCCGGCGACACCCGCGCCAAGGATCATGAGCGGCCAAATCGACCCTGTCGCGTGGCACGGCCAGTCCCACGGGCGGGGCCGTCCGATGTCCGCGTGCGGCTGGCTCCACTCCCAGGTGCCTCGTGCGACATCCGCCGCGAGCACTGCCAGGCACAGCAATCCTGCACCGCGCGCCCCCCACCGGTGGTACGCGTACCCGGAGGCGAGCACGAACCCAATGAAGATGATCAGCAGGATCACGTCAGGTGGCCAATCAAACGATCGGGGAGAAATGCTTTACGACCACCGGCAGCCACCGCGTTCGCACGACCACCGTCGTGGCGCCCGATGCACGCACGAAGCGCAGCCGCACACGGGTTTGGATCTCCTCGCCGCCGCCGAAGTCGAAGTGAAATGCCGGCTCCATCTTCCTCCGCGCACCCTCGGCCGGGCGTAGCGGCACCTCGACTGGCCATCGAATGGAATCCGCGAACGCATACCGCCGCCCACGATTGGACGAGATGACGATCTCATCGATGAACACCCGCTCGACGTCTGGCGTTTTCGGGGTTACGTCGATGGCCAGCTTGTATGGAGGCTGGTTGATGGTTTCGTTGTCGTACGTATGCCATTCCATGCAGAGCCACGCCTGCCCGACGTCGAAACGGGAGCAGCGAGGCCGCAGCTCCTCACCATCTCCCCGGGCGACTGCTTCCGCGGGCTTGTATGCCTGAACCCGCGCTGTGGTCATCTCTCCAATCACCACATAGCAGGACAGCCCCAGCACCAGGAACAGGGCAAGCGCAAAGTAGGCACAGCCACGCGCCTTGGAGATTGCCATCGGTGCGTTCAGGCAGAGGGAGAGGGCTGCCGGGGATGTGCGACGATGCGGGTGTGAGCAGGTCGCGCCACGGCAATGTACGAGGCCCGGCTTCCGTGCTGTGCCAGGGCGGTGAATTCCTCCAGCTCCAGACCGGCGGCGTGGATCTGGGCCCTGAAATCGGCCTCGTAGGTCACGCGGCCGAAATCGATGCTCGTGACCCGCTTCAGCATCGGCTTGAGAGTCTCCATCCACCGGGCCGGCTGTTTCTGGATGGTCTGCGTGAAGAAGATGCGTCCGCCCGGGTTCAGCAGCGCGCAACAATGCCGCAACGCCTGCTCGGGCGCGGGAAGGAGCATGAAGCTTCCGGAGAAGTACACCGCGTCATACGGCCCGCCGTGGTGGTCGTAGACGGATTCGAGCCGTACCTCGGCAAGACCGCTCAGCGAGGAATGCCCAAGCCGTTGCCGTGCCCGCGCAACGTAGTCGGCGTCGATGTCGATGCCGACGATGCGCAGGCGCTTTCGCTTCACCAGATCGTCGTTCGCCAGCAGGGCGCCGGCCGTGCCGATCCCCACGTCCAGCAACGCGGCGCCCTCGGGGACGCGCCGCAGCACCTCCGCGTACCACCGGGAGGTGAGCCTCAGGATCAGGGTGTCGTAGATGAAGCTGCGAATCATGCGAAACCGACAGCCGGATCTGGGATTGAGTAAAGTCGCCCTCGGGCCCTGCGCGTGGCCGGTTTGGCTACGACACCCACAGCGTCCTGGCCTCGACGACCCGCCAGGACCCGCCATCGTTTCGGAGCGTGACGAGGCGCCCCGCTCCGCACAACCCGCCGCAGCCGTAGGTGACGTAGACCGCCGCGCGAGATCCGTCCGCAGATCGGCCGATGCTCGAAAGCCGGATCACCCCCGAATACCCGGGATACCGCTCCCGGAAGGCGGTCCAGTAAGCACCCGCACCGGAGCGAGGAAGTCCGGGCATGTGGTCGTTCGGGACCAGGCGGTAACGCTCCGCCGGGAACGCGCCGCGCGGCAGCTCGCGACGATGCTCGTTCGCCGCCCTGAAGCCGGCCCGCACGTCGTCCGGGACTGACGTCGAAAGCGGGGAATCGCCCAGTATGCTCGTGCTGTCGACGACCAGGACCATGCGATCCCCCTGACCGAACCCGAGATGGGCGAGCGCCGCCGTATAGATGGCTGTGCCGATGGCGGCAGAAGCTTCTTTGGCTGCTCCGGGCCGCGGGGGCTGCGCGACGCTGTCGAGGGTTTCCACCTGGATGCGCCCGTTGCCGCCCAGCGTCACGGCCACGCGGTCGTTGCCGGCCGGCGGGCGCCGGTCCACCACCACGCGGTATCCGCCCCGCACGCGCTCGTGCTCCTGGACGGAACACCCGCGGTCGGTTTCGCTTCCGGGCGCTCCGCAAACGTTTCGCCGGGCGACTTCCACCGCGCGCGCACCACTGGGTGGGCCGAGGTGCGCGCAGCCGGAGGCGGCGAGCAGGCTGATCGCAGCGGTGGCCGTGGAGAGCCGCGTGGCGGAACGGTAGACGGGGTTGGGCATGGGGTTGCTCGGGACGAAGGGCAGCAGCGCGTTCGGACAACATAATCGCGCCGCGGGATCCGGGCACGAGGCGCGATGCCATACTCGTGGGATTGGGTCGTCGCCCGTAGCGCGAGGGTCAGCAGGTTACCCGCGGGAGTCCGAAATGAACGAGGATCCTTTCCGCGGCCTCGGCCGCTGCCAGGTCCGTGGTGTCGAGGCGGAACCAGTCGTCTCGCCCGTCGCAGGCACCGCGCGAGTTCAGTCGATAACGGGCGTCTGCCTGCAGCAGCCGTTGGCGTGACGCGGCGAGATCGCGCTTCGACGGCTTTTCGGCCAGGCGGAACTCGGTTTCGTTCCGGCGCAGCCGTTCCCCCTGGGACGCCTCGAGTTCCGCGAAAACGACACGCCCACCTCTCTTCCGGAAGATGTCGGCCCACCCATCCACCGCGGCTTCGTCGCTCGGCTCGTCGAACGCCCACACATACGTGAAGATCAACCCGGGCAGGTTGCTTTCGGCTACTTCTTCGAACACGCGGCGGCGGAATTCTGCAACCAGGCGCTGGAACGGCGGAGAGCCGAACGGAAAGAACCGCAGAACGAGTTCGATCGTGTGATGGTTGTGGAAGAGCCGCAGGCCGGTAAGGGCCGCGAGCTCGTGGCCTACCGTCATCTTCCCAACGGCCGGCGGACCCACCAGGAAGACGAGCATCGGGGGATCGACGGCAGCGCTCATGGGGATGCGCCATCGCGTGCGGGTTCCATCTGCGCCTGAAGCGTCATGGTTTCTACGTGGCAGCCGTCGGAGGGCACGTGCACCCCGCCGCGAACCGGCCCGTCACACCGACTACCGCACTCCCAGTTCGAAGGAGTTCGACACGACGTATTCCTCGGGCAGCGGGGCACCTACTCCGGTGTCCGCCCGCCGATCGTGTACCCCGACCCACCACCGAAGCCGGTACGTGCCCCCCAATGAACCATCGACCGCTTCCGACCAGTGCTCGAGATCATAGGCATCCGCGCGCAATCGATAGCGAAACTGGTGTGTTCTCTTCGCGGGGATCACGAGCGGCGATGTGATGCACATCAGCTCGGGTGAAGAGAAAGCATGAACCCACGTCCCCCCTACGAGCTTCTGTAGCATTGGCCGCACCGGGGTGTGGCATGCCGGTACCGCGACCGCTGCATCGAGGCCGTTCCGGTAGGTGAGCT
The DNA here is from genome assembly GCF_036388275.1 of Longimicrobium sp. Lineage (NCBI taxonomy): Bacteria > Pseudomonadati > Gemmatimonadota > Longimicrobiia > Longimicrobiales > Longimicrobiaceae > Longimicrobium > Longimicrobium sp. The sequence continues at coordinate 73,078 of NZ_DASVSF010000060.1, read as the reverse complement.
CGAAGTCCACAGCATGTAGAACGCCCTCCTGGCGGATCTCATAGGCAGGTGCATCCGTGATCAGAAGGGTCTCGCCGGGTTGGAGCGCCGCGCCTGGGCCGAACGGATCAGCCCAACCGGTACACGCACCGGCGAAGAGCACGGTAAGAACGACCAGAACGCATTTGTGGAGCGCCACGTTTCACCTCGCCGGCCTGGAATCACCAAGGATGCCCCCTGTCTGCCTGAACGCGTCGGCCGCCGCAATCGTGACAGCGGAACTGGAACGCTGGGGCGCCGCCCCCGCTCCTCAGCGCCTGCGAAGCCCAATTGTCGCCAGCGCCGGCCACGATCACCACGATCCTGCGGACGGCGGTCTTCCCCCCCTGCAATCAGTTCGATTCTGTCTCCAACACCATGGTCCCGCGGATGGAGCGCACGGTGCTCTTCCGCGTCAGCCGCTCGCCACGCCTCTCCACCTACCTATTGACGATATTGGGCAGGTTGTGTTCATTTGTTTCCACACCGCATCATCCATCTTCCGCTGTACCCTTCCAAGGACGGCACGCATGATCCGACCCGTTCTCCGCCCCCGCTCCGCGCTTCTGTGTGCGTTGACCACGGCCGTTCTCGCCGGTTGCCAGGACGGCCCGCCCACATCGTCGACGCAGCTGCGCCTGCCCGATGCGGGCTTTCCGGCCGGAAACCAGCAGCCGGTGGACTCCGAGATCGACCAGAGCGATACCTGGGTTACGTACGACGCCACGCGCACCCAGACCACCTACCTCACCGCTCAGGAACCAATCGTCGATTCCGGCACCGGGCAGCCGCTGAACCAGGTAACGCTGACGGCCCCTACGCAAACCGTTCACACCGAAGCCGGATACGACGCGTACGGCACCATCCGGGTCAACGAGTATCGCCAGGACCCCGGGCTGGACCCGTACGAGACGCCGGTGGACGATACCTACCGGGTGCAAGTGGTTGGGGACCAGGTAACCGGCTATACCAGGGACGGAGACGTCATCGTGGCGGCGGCGGACGCCGGGTCGTCCGAGGCACCCCTCGCGGAACTGGGCTCGCTGGACGGGGCCCAGGTGACTGCCGGCGTGATCGTCGACCGTAATGACATTTGAATATGCCGCCACGACGCAGTCGCTGGGCGGGGTGCGGCTCTCGGCCGCCGCATCCGACGAACGCGGCCGCGTTGAACGGCTGCCGAACGGACGCGTCCGCGTCACCAACGACATGCCGCCCGCGGCGGCGGCGGCCGTTGGGAGAACCATGCGGACCTATGCCCTGCGAGGCGAGAAGTACGTGCTGGAGCAGGTGGACGTGGAGACCGACGCCCCGTCGGAGAAGGGAAACATGCGCGCGCGCAGCAGCATGGTCCTGCGCAACGTGACGTGGCACCACAACAAGCAGAAGGACGCCGGGCGGCGGGTGCAGCGCGAGCAGGCGAGGATGGCTCCGTCTGCTCCCCAGAATCCCTCACGATACACGGAGCTCTGCGGTCCCGAGGCTCTCACCTGTGGCGGCGAGCCGCCTCCGCCCAACGACGAGGGGAGCACGGGGGGAGGAGGAGGGGGAGGCACGGACGGAAATCTCTGCGGCACCGTGGGCCCGAACACGCGCAACGTGCTCTTTCAGCATGGAATATACAGCAGCGGAGGCACATGGCACCGGATGTTGTTCTGGATGAGGGCCGACTTCTACCTGGGATGCACTCCTGCGCCTGACCTGACTTCATCGGCGCGCATCGCGGATCAGGCCGCCGATCTGACCGGGAAGATCCAGGCAACGGGGCATACCGGGTACATCCTGATCGGCCACAGCCAGGGCGGATTGGTCTCGCGTTACGTTGGGCGCTACCACCCCGAACTCGTGAGCGGGGTCGTAACCGTGGGAACCCCCCACCTCGGCGCTCCGATCATGCGAACGGAGCTGGCGGCGGCGATGGCAGGCCTGATCGGCGTGAATGCGCTCTCCACCTATGGCTGCATAGACGGACCAAGTGTGATCGGCTGCAAGAAACCGGCGCACTTCGCCGCCTTCGGTATCCCCCTTATCGGCAAGATCATCGGTGACGCCGCTTCGCCGGTGAGGGTGGATCTGAAGCCGGGCAGCAATTTGCAGGCGACGCTCAACGGCTCGGCCGAACCGTTTCCCCGTGTCGGCATTCAGCACTATGCCAAGAAGCTGTTCGTGGAGTGGCGGCTGGTCGGTGACTACGTGGACATCCCCGAGGGGCCCAATGGCGGTCGGTACTGGGCGAGGCAGGCGAATGGAGCGTTCATTACCAACACGGCGTGCGCGGTGCTCGGATGGCTGATGAATGCCGGAGCCACTGCTGGCCGGTGCGCCACCCGCGCGACAGGAATGCTGGCCACCACCGGAGTGTGGAACATCATGACGGCCCGCCTGGGAAAGACCGATGGGATCGTTCCGGGCAGCTCGCAGATCTACCCGAACGCGATGCAGAACTACGACATCCCGAGGGGGGATTCCCACGTGGGGGAGACCAAGAGCGACCTGACCCGGCGCGAGCTGCGGAAAGCGCTCGTCAATCGCATGGGCGTGGTGAGGAGAGACACATGGTAGCCCAGTCAACACGGCCATGGCGTGTCCGCGCCTCAGTCGTTCTGCTCGCGGCGGCGCTTCCGTTGGCGGCTGCAGGTTGCGAGGACATCTTCGGAGGAGCCCGAGGCGGTGCGCCCCCCCTGCTCTGGCGCACACCGCTGGAAGCGAAAATGAGCACCTCCGACGAACTGCCCGCCACGGATGGCGAGCGAGTGTACGCGATCGCGGGCGGAATGGTGACGTTCGACGCGCGATCCGGCGCGATCGTCTGGACGTATAAGCTGACGTTCACTGTCCCAAAGAACGCAACGGTGCGGAACGGCCGCGTCATGGCCGCGGAAGGGATCGCGTTTGCCTTGGACGCGGCCACCGGCCAGGAGTTGTGGCGGTTTACGCCGGACTCGCATAGCGGGTTCGGTAAAAGCACCGCGGATGACCGGGCGTTCTATTTCGGGACCGCGTCGCACCGGGTGTACGCGCTGGACCAGGCCTCCGGCGCGCTTCTGTGGAGCCGTGACCTGGGACCGGACTGGAAGTACCCTGGGCACATAAAGGGGGCCGCCGTCAGCGGCGACACCTTGTACGTAACCGCCGAACAGTTTTACGCGCAGAACGGCTACATCTCCACGGGCTGGATCTTCGCGATGGACCGGGGTACGGGAGAAATCCTTTGGCGCTACCAGAACGGCGAAGGAAAAGACTGGCGCACGGTTTCCTCCAGCCCGACCGTGGCCGGCGCGCTGTTACTCGTGAGCGACGCGACGGGGAACTCATTCTTTGCCGTCGACCGATTTACCGGCCGCGAGGTGTGGCGTGTAATTGGTGCACCTGGGAAATTCGGGCCCGAATACTCCCCCGTCGTGGAGGATGGAACCGCATACGTAGCATCCGCCGACAACTTCGTTTACGCCGTGGACGTTCATACGGGCCAAGTACGCTGGAAAACCCGCACGCCGGCGAGCAACTACGGGTTTGCCGTGTGCGGCAGCCGCATCTTCGTGAGCTGGCCAGGACTGTCCGTGCTGGACCGCAATACCGGACGGGTGCTTTACCAGGCCGATGAGGAGTCTACGGAGTACCCTACGTCCGGTTTGGTGGCGGACGGCGACCGCGTGTTCATGCTGGGCAACAGGGCTGCGTACGCGTACCGCTGCAACTGAGCGCTGCGGTGGTCAGAACCGGGCAGCGCCTCGGCTCGACGCTAGGGAACGCAAACCATGTGGATCGTCAGGCGAGGCCCGCCCATGGTCTCCACGACGCCACCCTCGAGCACCAGGTCGCTCCGGCCTTCCTCGGAGGTCCAAAGGTCGACCAGAATGTCCCAGTGTGTCTCCATCCACTGCGCGACGGACGTCCGCCAGGTGTCATCCGGCAACTCGACAAGCGTAGCGCCGTAGTCGGCGAGGTAGTCGCGAACCTGTTCAGCCGTAGCGGCAGAGACCGGCTCGACGCCAGGAATGGCCTGCGCGAGGTGATAGTCTCCCTCAACGAAGCGCTGCACCACCTCGCGCAGCATCGGCCGCCACGCCCCGGCGATCGGATGCGCGGCATCCGGGTCCTTTACCGCCGCGGGATCGTCAGAGGCTGCGTCACTCACGGGTCGTCAGCCTGGCCTGGCTTGGGGGGAATCAGCTATGGATTGGGCTGGGCGAAGCACTTGCCGGGTGCCCTCCCGAGAGCTCCCGGGCATCGACGAATATCTTGTGCACGTATCTCCCAAGCCGGTGCCGGCCGAGTCCGAGGTAGCCTTCGACGACCTTGATGGCGCCGATCCACTCAGCACGTTCCGAAGGGCCACCCACATCTTCTGCGTTCAGGAAGTAGATGAACACCAGGTGCGCGGGCACGCCGTTGTCTTCCCGGAGGAAGTGAAGGTGCGCCAGGCGGTTGGCATACTGGTAGAAGGTGCCGGCCCAATCGACATCCGCCCGTGGCGCCAGAACGCGCTGCACCGCCCGGAGGCTCTCGACGATCCTGGTCCGTGCGGGTTCGGATGCTCGCGTTCCAGTCGACACCATTTCCTGGATGTGCGCTTTGGCTTCGATCAGCAGCACGTCTCCGGTACTAAGCCGGGCCAATCCGTCCCACATCGGCCCGCTCGCCGGCCAGAAATCCAGCGAAGGGCGACGTAGCTGAAGGCCCAGACGGTCGTACGTGGCACCGTCGCGATATTCCACGTAGTTCTCCCCGGCCAGCGGCGAAAGCCATTCAACCTCCACATTCGCGGGGAGGCGCATAGACGCCCTCAGCGGCTCGTCCAGAAGCTCTGGACGACGATTCACGGCAAGCTGCAGCCATCGCTGGCTGCCTTTCGCCGCGAGGGGAGGAACGGGCGTGCAGGCGCCGTTCGGATCAGACATCATCGGGGTGCCTGGATTGAGGTTTGGTGGTGCTTTCGGTGCACTCAGGCCACCGGCACGAATAGCCCCTTGCTGCTGCCCGGCGAGCGGCTGGCTACTGCTTGAAGAATGACAACGCCAGCACCGCGGGGAAACCCTGCTCGATGCGGCGCCAGTTGACGAACGCGGCGCACTCGATGAGCGCGTCGTACTGCTCCGGACAGCGGCGGGCGAAGTCGTCGACGTGGTCGAGCTGGAGAGCAAGCGCGTGGCCTTCCGGGACATGGATGGAAGTCATGCCATCCTCGGGCGCATCGAGCGACGTCATGCAGTCGATCCACGCGTCCATGTTGCGCCCGTAGAAGCCCGGAAACCCGAACTGGCGCGCGAAGACGTCGTGGAACGTTTCCCAGTTGGTGATCTGACGAGTGTCGAGTTGAACGATCATCTTTGCTCAATCATCCCGGTTTGCTTCATCGCGGACGCCTGTGTAGGAGCAATTCGCCTTCATCGGCATACCGCTGCTGGACGGGAAACTGGGCAGCCTCTCGTGCATCCAGCTATGCGACAGCGCACTTCTTCACCGTGTCGAACGTCCGCGTGGTGATGTCCTTTCCAAACGTGCGCTCGAGCAGCGTCATGAAGACGGGCCCCTTGGGACTGGGCTCATACGCCGTGAAAACCTCGCTGCCTGCAAGTTTGAGAATCCTTGCTCCGTCACGCTCCAGCGGCAGTTCCACACCCGGGTTCTCCGGGCGCCGCAGGAAGGTGACCACGCGCTTGGCCGCGGGTGGCAGGGTGAACTCGGCGAACGGGTGGCTCGCGACGAGGTCCTGGAGATACTCAGCCGGCCGGATGATCGTGGGAAAGGCATGGCCCAACGATGCGAGCATGGCCTGCTCGGCCTGCTGTTCGAGCGCGGTCCAGGACGAGTCGCGCGTGGTGAACGCGACATTGCCGCTGGACAGGAGCGTGCGCACGTCGTCGAACCCCGCCGACTGAAAGCACTCCTTCAGCTGCGGCATCTTGCAGTTCGAGGGGCTGACCCCGCGAAGGAGAGCGACGTATCGAGGCATGGAACCTGTCAGCGGCAGGTAGACTGTTGCGGGTCCGAACGAGCACCAAGCCGGGTGGAGGCCCACTCCGCAAGCGCCCCGAGCACCTCGGCCGTCACCGTTCGTGACGGGAGCGCGTCGTACCCCGACGGGTCGCCATTGGGATCGTGCACCATCAGGTGGTTGGTTTCCGGGAAGAGCCGTACGCTCACGTCCCGGTTGCCTCCGGCGCGGAATGCCGCCGCAAGCAGCTCGACGTGGGCCGGCGGCACCTGCTGATCCGTCGCGCCATGGAGGATCAGCACGCTCGGGCGGCTTACCCGTCGGGCGGCCGGCAGCGGATCATGATCCGCGAGAAATCCAAAGGCACGAACGCGAGTGATCATGACCTCTTCACTGGCGAGCTGCGCGCTCGCCACGGAGTCGCGTTCCTCGGCCGTTCGCAGGCGGGGGTCCCGCTCCGCCGCGGCTCTCGCCAGTTCCTGCCGAGTCTGGCGCCAGGATTTCGCCGGGGCGCTGAGCAGAATGATGCCGGCAAGCCCGGAATCCCCGGCAGCAATCATGGGCGCGACGATCCCGCCCTCGCTGTGCCCAATCACAAGGATACGCTGGGCGTCTATGTCCGCCCTTCCCCGGAGCAGCGAAATCGCGTTACGCACATCCTCCGCAACTTCCGCGGCGGTCGGCGGTGACCAGTGATTCCCTTCCGCAAAACCGCGATCGTCCAGGCGCAGCACGGCGATTCCGCGCCTGGAGAGGGTATCGGCGATCTGCCGCAACGGCCGGTACGGGTCGTTGGGCATCACGCCGCCGTCGCGATCCTGCACCCCCGTTCCGGCGATCAGCACGGCGGCTGGCAGGCGATCGGTTGCTCCGCAGGGAATCGTGAGCGTAGCCCCAAGTGCCGCGGCCGCGGAAGGCACCCGCACTTCGACCGCGCGATACGGCGCTCCGGGGGGCGGCGCATAGGCCGGAACGAACGGCAGAGAATCCCCTGCTGTCTGTGCGTCAGCATGCTGTGGAGCAAGCGCAAGCCCGAGCGGTGCCATCAGCACGGAGAAAAAACAGCCCCGGGCCAGGGGGCGGGGACAGGACAGCCAGGAAGGGCGCGACGTGGGCATGCGGGTACCGGTCAGGGGACTGACGACGAGAGGGGCTGCACATGCATCGCGGAATGACGGCTGATTCTGACGCCGAACGCGTTCCAAGCAGACGCGATTGGGCGAACGGCGCATGGATCAGCCCCAAGCGCCTCAGGCACATCTTTCCCGGCTGCTGGATTTTCGGTGTTCCGGCATCACGAACGGGCGAGGACGAAGGCGACGATCGCATTGGCGTGACCATGGCCCAGGCCGTGCTCCGCCTTCAGCCACTTCACCATGTCCATGTGCTTCATTCCCTGCTGGTTCCGCGCGAGCTCCAGCCAGTGTTCGATGGGCTTTCCGTACTTCTTCTCGATCGAGGGGAAGTAGGACGCTGGTCCGCTTAGCTTCTCGTCTGTCGGCATGCGATGCTCGTTTGTGGTGTGCGAGTGACGACTCTCAGCGGTTCCGGAGCACACGACGAGCCGTGAACACGAGCGGGAGCGCGACGAAGGGTACGTGTACGCCGAGCTGCACCCACCATCGGTGCCCGAACTTCGCTGGCTGGCCGGTCGCCAGCGGGATGACCACAAGCGACATGACGAGCCAGATCAGGGGCCCGTAGGCCACCGCCACCATGAAGGCGCCACCGGGATTCCGAATCGCCCGGCGAAGCGCCGGCCACGCCCGGAGCGCCCCAACGAGGAGGGCAGACCAGACGAGCGCGACGGCCAGATGAAGGATGAGCCCGGCCGCCACGGCGGTCGCGCCGCCGACGAGCGCTCGCGGCCCGAGCACCGTAAAGGCGACGCCCTGCCAGAGCCTGGCCGGGGTGCCGTGGTAGGCGAACACGTGAAGCCCGGTCGCACAGATGAAGTCCCATACGGCCGTAACCAGCCACACCGGCATCAACGTGCGGACGAACGGAACGCGCGGATCCTCGGCGTTGGACATGGGCGCAAAGGTTCGGGATCGGCGTGCGGCGCGCGCGACGGGGTGTCACCCAGCGGCGGGCGGGTGGAGGTGGAGGCCCGCGGGTGTTACCGCCGCGGCTCGAAGGTTGGGGCAGCCTCGTCGCGGATCACCACGACGCCGTCGAACGCAGCGGACCAATCGGTTGTCTTGACGCCGCCGAAGAGCCTCGACGGCACCGGGCCGAGCGAACGGAGCGCCGCCTGGTCCAGGAAGGCCCATCCCGCCGCGTCGCCAGCCGTCCCGGCCGCGAGCGCCCGGGCCTCCAACGAGTGCGGCGGCAGCGGATCGAGCGGCTGCGTCGGCCCCCCGGCCCGGGACCACTCCCCGCGGAGCGCCGTGAAGCCGATGACCGCCAGCTGGTCGCCCCACGTCTCGGCCAGCCGCGCGCCCAGGGGCGGCACCCCGAGGGTGAGCACGGGGGGCGAGCCGGGCCCGCGCGCCGCGTGCACCGTCGCCGTCCAGACGACGATCTTGGTGTCTCGCGGAAGCCGGGCAGACCACCACGCGAGGCGCTGGGCCATGGACAGGTCACGGTCGGGTGCCCCGGCGACTCGGGCCTCGCGCGCGAAGTAGGTGGCCAAGTCGCCGAGCATGATCTCGTCCAGCGTCCGCCCTTGGACGGAGGTCGGTGCGGCCGGCGTGCGGTCGGCCGCCAGCCGGGAGCAGTCGGCCAGCCGTGCCTGCTCCGTGCTGTCGTACGGCAGGGTCTCGGTGTAGCCCCACCTGAAGTAGCGCGCGACGGCCTCCCGGCACTCAGCCGCGCGTGCGGGCGGCACCGCGGCGCCCACCAGGCGGGGCATCGTCGCCCGGGCGTAGGCCGCCGTCGCGCTCGGCTGATCGTCCAGCCCACCAACGGCCACGCGGCCGGTCACCGCCCCGTGCAAGAGCCATCGCCGCCATTCCGTGAGTTCCCGCGTCCACCAGAAGCCGCCGATCGCGCGGTCGAGCACGAGCTGGAGCGAATCGGCCCGGCCGGCCCACGTCCACGGATGCGGCGCGCCCGCCGCTGCGCTGACCGGGCCCCGCGGAGTAGCGATCGCCTGCTCCAGGCCGAAGAAGTCGTAGCTCCCCGCCTCGAACAGCACCGCGCGGAAGCCGCAGTTCGCCACCAGGCGCTCCACGACTCGCGCCTTGACGCCGAATCCACGGGCATGGCCGTGGTCGGGCAACTCGCCGAGGAGAACGACGCGCTTGCCGCACACGGCGGCGGCGACACGCGCGGCCGCCTGTTCCTCCAAGCTGTCCGTGGCCGAGTGCACACCCAGGCTGCTCGCTGGGCCACCCACGGCAGGCTCCACCCGCTGCGCTCCGCCCCCCGCGCAGCCGAGCGACAAGCCGCTGAGCAGCAGGGCACCGGCAACTCGTGATGCGGGGGCCAGGCCCCGGACCCGTTGGAGGGTTATGTCAGGAAGCATGTCCCTCGACGTCGGCCACGTGCTCAGTCATCGCTCCCGCCAATCGGCAGGAACTGGCTCCTTGGAGACCACCCGGAGCAGGTGATACTCGTAACTGGACCCATCCGCCGGGGGATTGCGGATGCTCCGGCGGCGGACCTGCAGGACGTACAGGTACCCGGGTTCAAAGGTGAAACCCTGAATGGAGGCGAAGAAGAAGTTCCACTCATCATTGGGGCGTTCCTTCACGACGAGGCACTGCTGAACTTCCATCCCCACGCACTCGGCCGTCTGCGGGCCCACATGGAGAGTGAGAAGCCGTGTGGAGTCCGGCTCCAGGATTCCGCACCCGCTCAGATAGGGCAGGACGAGGGCGAGCAGGAGCAGGCAGCCAAAAATCGATCGCATGGGGATCCGGTGTTTGAGAGCATCCGCGGCACGGGGAAGCGAGCCCCGCCGGTCACTAGAACGCCGCGGAAGCAACTTCATGCACAGCAGGCCGGCCAAATAAAGGCGTGCTTCCCCACGATGTGAATGCCATGGTGCGGCGATCGGGACTAGAGCATCGGGGTCGTCCACACGTGTCGCTCCCATTCTGGCCAGGCGGCCTTCACCCGCGAGATCAGCCATTTTCCTCCAACGGTAAGCGAGCTCTCGTGCGATGCGTACAGCAACCAGTCCATCGCGTCTGAGCACCAGAACCCCTCGTCTCCCGTGTACGTTGGATCGAGGTCAGATAGCTCGATCTGGTAGGCGCTCCCGCCTTCTCGAACCTCAAAGACACGTTCGACCCCGCGACCCGCAAGGATCGCGTGCAGCTTCTGCCCAGCCACGAGGGCCTGGTGGAAGTCGGGTGCCTGGAATGCCAGCACGTCCCGCCGCGGCACTTCGGCGAGAGGGTGCCAGTACCCGGCTCCTACGGCCCAAGTGTCCGCGAGCCGCTGCCAGAGTTGCTCGCGGTGGACGCCGCGGATCTGTTTCGGCTTCACGGTGTCAGGCCGGGGGGGCTGATGACGACCCGAATAGACGAGCAATCAAGGCGCCGATGAAACCCACGGCGGCTGCGAGAAACGTGACGAATATGACGACGCCTGCTACCGCTCCTGCGGTGCGCATCTCGTCGGGCGGGCGCCCCGGCCCAATGACCCACGAGATGAACCACCCGAGAGTCGCATCGGTCAAGCCTGCCGCTGCCCCCGCCAGAACTCCCATCGATAGACCGCCACCCGCTCGTGCTCCGAAGAACCCGGCCGCGGCGTAGATGAGATACGAACCCGCGATCCCGGAGGTATACGGAAAGCCGAAGGTACGCGAGGCCGCCGACATCGCAGTGTCGTAGACTACGATCGCCAGGCAGGCGAGGGCAACTACGCGTGTGAAGGGACTCATGGCGGCTGTGGATCAGTTGGTCGTGCTTCGATGAGTAGATTGGCACCTCTCCAGCGTCGGTGCCGGGGTACTACTTCGCCCCGGCGAGCACAAACGCGACGATCGCGTTGGCGTGACCATGGCCGAGGCCGTGCTCCGTCTTCAGCCACTTCACCATGTCCATGTGCTTCATTCCCTGCTGGTTCCGCGCGAGTTCCAGCCAGTGTTCGATGGGTTGTCCGTACTTCTTCTCGATCGAGGGGAAGTAGGAGGCTGGTCCGCTCGGCTTCTCGTCTGTGGGCATGCGATCCTTGTTTGTGGGGCGTGAGTGACGGGAACCGGGCTGGGCCGGCACGGGCAAGTGAGAAGCCGTGGGGAGCGCCGGCTCGCTTCCCACGCGGCTGAGCGCAGCCCGCGTACCGCACGGGCTGATCTCGCCACGAGGGCGGCGGGCACCTGCCTGCGTTTCACGTTGGTCGATGCTCATGCGCATGGTCAACCCCCAGCGCCACGTTGCTCCCACAACCTACGATGAAATCCACCGTTTGGCATACGCGATGCATGCGGAATATAGCGCAAAAGGCGCGAATCACTTTCAGCTCGTAACCTTGATACGCGGGGGCTAGAATGAACAGTGTAATCCTATCGGCAGGCGTAACGATCGCGCTCGCCGCTTCGCTCGGTTCAGCGGTAGCGCAAGACACGCAAGGCCCCCGGCACGGACCGGAACGGATCCGCCCTCAGGGGCCGCCCGGGCGACAGTTCCGCTCTATCGATGAGGAGTTCAAACACGTTGCATCAGTCGTTCCCGGCGGGTTTGGAGGTTGGTTCTTCGACGCGCAGGGGCGCCCAAACGTCTACCTGCTCGAGCCTGCCCAACGCGGAGCAGCAGTAACTGCGCTCATTCCGTTCTTGCGGGATCGCACCATCACCGTGGGAGGTCGCAACCGGCCTGACATCGCGAACATACAGGTGCTCCAGGGACAATACGATTTTCCCTCCCTCTTGAACTGGCGCCAGCAAATTGAAGCCAGCGCCTCGGAGATTCCTTCGATCACCCATGTGGACATACAGGAACGCACGAATCGTGTAGTCGTGGGCGTAGAAACCGATGAGGGGATCACCCACGTAAGACGAGTACTCGATCGCCTGTCCATTCCGTCTGGAGCGGTGATCGTCGAGCGTCGGCCGCGGCAAGCGCCCGCCCTGACGCTCCAACAACGCGCCTCGAGTGTAGCAGGGGGCTACCTGATTCAGCATAGCGGGGCTGGCTGCACCCTGGGCTTCAACGGTTGGAGGTGGTCAGGTTCTGCCTGGGAGTCGCTGTTCATCACGGCGATGCACTGTGGCCGAAGGGGTGTGGATGAGGACCTGAGGTGGTATCAGATTTCTGTCACCAATTCGAACGACTTCATCGGCACCGAGCACCTCGATCCGCCCTTCGTCGAAATGCCGGGCACAAGCTGCGGCTCTGCTCACAAGTGCCGCTATGCAGATGCAATGGCTGGACTCTGGCAAGCGAGCCGATGGGGCTACGGACGAATCGCGCGAACGACCGGCGTCGGATCGCTGACGGTGGATGCCAGTCGCCCTGAGTATCGGATCATTGGGGAAGTCCCGTGGGTCGACTACGGTGAAGAGGTGTGGGCCCTCGGATCGACAACAGGGTTCAAGAAAGGCAATGTGAACGAGACCTGTTTCTCGAGTTATCCAGAAGCGGGAAAGCAGCTCCTTTGCCAGGATGGCGCCAGCCTGCTCGCGGCCGGGGGTGACAGCGGCGGCCCAGTCTTCTCGCCGAGCGGGTACGAGGGTTGGGTTTACCTGCGAGGCCTGCGGTGGGGCAGCAACGGGGCGATGAGTTCGATGATCAACATCGAGGATGACCTCGGCGCTCTCGACACGTTCGACTGTACCGCTGACAACCCGCTGTATCCGAACTGCTGATTTAGGGGCACTCTCCGGCAACGGGTGCGGAGAGTGCCCTGTGACCCTTCAGATCTTTCTGTCCATGACTGACTACCCGACGTGCGGACGACGAGATGGACACTCTCTCTTCGTGCTCGCGAGTTTCCTGGTCGTTGCCCTCGCAGCCTGTGGGGCGCGCCCACCGGGTTCACCGAACGCGGCGACCGGGAGTGGGCAACCCCTGGAAAAGAACACCCAGGATCGTCCACCTATCCAGACGACCAGTCCAAGGTACGCGATTCTGCGGGCGCAACCACCACAGGCGGGCGAACTGACGATCATCGCGCGGTATTCCAATCCTACGCGCGGCCGGATCTTCCTGGCCGAGTGCGAGGATGATGACCTATGGGTAGATCTGCAGAAGCAGGTGGATGGGCAGTGGATCGATGCCTTCGAGTCACAATGCCCTGCTGTTCGCAGGAACGAACTGCCTTCCATCGGACCGGGGGAAACCAGAACGGACACGCTTCGATTTCGACATTACCCCGGGGGCTACCCCCGTTTCACGGTCGCACAGCTGGCGGGTCGCTTCCGCCTGGTGTACCGGGCCTATTCTTCCTGGCCTCCCACGGGTGCCGGAGAAGCAGTCCCCCTACCCCCGGGTTCTCGGATTTCGAACGAGTTTGAGGTGCGAGATGCCCGGTGACCGCCGGATGGAGAGGCGGTTCAGTGGCGGTGCGCAAGACTGCCGGGCTGCGCGTGAGACGCTCGTCCGGCCGAGGGCCATGGCGCGCTGCATCCACGGTCAAACCGTGGCACCGCAAGGCCCGGTACCCTCGCGCACTACTTCGGCCCGGCGAGGACGAAGGCGACGATCGCATTGGCGTGACCATGGCCCAGGCCGTGCTCCGCCTTCAGCCACTTCACCATGTCCATGTGCTTCATCCCCTGCTGGTTCCGCGCGAGTTCCAGCCAGTGCTCGATGGGTTTTCCGTACTTCTTCTCGATCGAAGGGAAGTAGGACGCTGGTCCGCTTGGCTTCTCGTTTGTCGGCATGCGATGCTCGTTTGTGGGTGCGTGTGACGGCGGCTGGGCTGGGCCGGCAACCTGGGCATTGAGCGAGCCGTAGGAGAGCGCCGGCTCCGCTTCGGACGCGGTTGGGCGCAGTCTACCTGCCGCACGGTTCTGAGGAGGTCGGCGCCACAATAGCGGCTCCGACTCTGCAGGTCCGAACCGCCCGGCCGTGGTTGTCTGTGTTGTTAGCGTGCCCGGCCGTGGTTGTTTCTGTTGTTACTATGCGTGAACCGGCCTCGCCACGGCAATGTACGAGGCCCCGCCTCCTCGGTGTGCCAAGGCGGTGAATAGTTCCAGACCGGCGGCATGAATCTGCGCCTTGAAATCATCTTCGTGCGTCACACGGCCGAAATCGATGGTCGTGACCCAATTCAGCATGGGCTTGAGAATTTCTATCCGGGGGCCGGCTGTTTCTGGATGGTTTCGTGTGAAAAGATCCGGCCGCCCGGGTTCAACAGCGCGCTACAATGCCGCAACGCCTGCTGGCGTTGCCCTAATTCCCTTGCTTAGTCGGAGCGCTGCGATCACCGTCTGCGCCAAAGAGCGCAGCCCCAATACCAAGAGCAAACCAGTACCTATTGTTGTAGATCCAGTCTTCCTGGTTGGGGGTGTTGATGAGGTCCTTACCTAGAAAGAGCCCAATTTGAGTTGTGCCCAACTCTGCCATCAGTCCAGCAGCAAAATAGTACGCCGCTCTGTCCGTGGTTTCGACAACGGCTGAGTCGGTGTTTGCAGGAGTAAGCTGAACGCTGGTTGTGCCCACACTAGCTATGGCGCCCAGATGATAGTCTCGCGTGGGTGACATTCGCCACCTATATGCGAGCGAAGGGCCAAGGCTAATTGTCCCCGAGAAATTAAAGGGGTCAGCTCGGAGCTTTGCCGGTAGCGCGAGTGCACCTATCGCAAAATCACCGTGCTTGAATCCCGTCGCGTAAGCACGCGCACACCGACCAGCAATCTCGCTGAATGGGACGCTGAATGTTTTCTTTGTGCCTACGCCCCCTACCCAATACGCATTGAGCGCGGCGTCGGTATAAGGCACGAAATGGAATTTTACATGTCTAACTGCTGACGCCCCTTGTGAAAACTCACCCACATAGGTGATTAAGGGATTGAGCGTAGATGCCTGGCCGCGGGTTGTAATAACGTCTCCGGCACCGACCAAATACGGGACTAAGGTGCCATTGAATCGGCAGGTCGCACCGATCTCCAAATCTTGGGCGGAGGTTCTGCAAGGGACAATGGCAATGGCGCAGAAAACGAGAAATGCGGTTCGACAAACCATTGTGGGTTTCCTGTCAGTGTGGAGGATCGGAACGACACCGAAAGCATATTATACCGGATCGCTGAAAATACAAGGATAGCGCGAGACGACCTCACCTATGTGGTTCACAAAGTCGCACCCACGGAGCACTCTTCAACGCCTCACCAGCGTTCCGTCGCTGCGCGCGCCCGAATGGTCCACGCACCCTCAGCGAGCACGTCCCTCCCCCTCCCCGACAACCAGCGCAGTTCCTGCAGCCGCGCGCCGCGCCGGGTCGGTCATGCCATGCAGTCGAGCGCCCGGAGAAGAGTTTCGCCCCAACGCCAGCGAGAACGGCAGCCAGAACAAAGGGGCTGGCATTGGGTGCCCACAGGCTCATCCATCCAGCGGCTGGACTATGGCGGGACCGCGCGACGGCCGCTCAAACGCACTGGGACCGCTGCCATCCGGGGCGGCCCCGCAGAGTGTAGAGCCCCCGTCCAGACGCAGGACAGTGCACGCCGCGCTGGAACCCGGGTCCCATCCCAACGACCCCACGCACGAATCCCATCTAAAGTGCCGCACCAGCGTTAGGTAGGGCCTCCACATCTTCAATACTCCACTTAGGCGGGTGGATTCCATCAGCTGTCCCTTGAACCTCCACGGGAATGATCAGCGAAGGGTCGGTTCCGAACGCCTCTACGAGCCTCCGAGCATTCCGATATCCATCGGAGTTCTTGTCGCCACTTGTGCACCCAACCAGCATGGCGGCGCCATACACCCCCCAAGTCCTAGCGCCCCCCAACACGACCAGTTTTGCAGGTCCATCGCGCAGACGAGAGCACTTCAAGAAAAAGCCGTAATCTACGGCACGTTCTTTACCATGGCGCTTGAAAAAGCGAGGCCGGTACTCCTGGCCGGTTCTCTTGTGGCGCAACCAGATGTCATTCCCCTCGATACCGTCAGCATCCTCTCTTTTCTCATACATGTACTCTAACGGCAAGATCTCGTCGAACTCGTGTACAAGCGGATTGAAGTCCGGTCCACCGATCAGAATCATGTTGGCGTCATTCCAGCGCGGGGGCAGGTCCTGAATCGCCCTTGCGGAAACAATGTCGATTTCCATTCCCGGGTATAGGCGGTGGAGGGTCTCTACGACCATAAAAACAGCATCTAAATCCCCGTACGAACGAATATGAACGTAATCTTCGAATCTGTTGCCCGTATACTGCTCCGGCAGTCGACCAGGAACGACAATTGTGCGGCTAAGGGGACGTAAGGACCATATGGATCTGTGGTAATAGAACGGATCATGCGCTTCGGATAAAAAATGGTGGATTGATCCAGCAGCCATGGACAGGTAGGCTTCGCCTTCTAGATCTGCTGACGAATCATATGTGTAGTATATGAACGCATTCAAGTCTGTCGGCGTAGGGAAGTGAGGAAATGATTTTTTACTCTTCAAGAGAATGACATGTCGACCTGATCCAACAGCAATTCCAGCCTCAAGCAGTACATTCGGGTTATTCTCAGAGATATCGAAGATTGTGATGTCGGCAGCTTTGATTTTCTGTGAGATCTGATCCCACAGATTTACACCCGGAGGAAACTCGCCATATTCGATTTCCAACGTAGCTGGCCTGTTAAGCTGCCGCATGTGTGCAGCCAACGCGTCCCCCATGGCTTTCAAGTCAGCGGTAGCGTGATAAACGGAGTTTATCTGATAACCAACAAAAACTTGGAGATGCATGGGATTGATCATGAGCGCAACTCCTGCCAAAAGGTTGAATACCGGAGAGCACCCGTCCAATTCTGGATCGGGACTGACTCATTTATTCCAAAGGCCACATGGTCACTCGCAACCGGTTGCGTTATGATCGCGCCGGCACAGACGTAAACGCGCGGAGGTATTACGACTCCACCAATGATTCGGGCCGATGCTCCGACAAACACGTCTGCACCTAGTTCGGGCGGCGCTTCTACTCCGACATCCCATGGGATTGTTGGATCTTCTTGGCGATGGAGCAGTTGTCCTAGTACTCGCGTCCTATCACCGACTTTGCTGTAATCGGCTATGAAGCCACCGATCACGCATTCACAACCGATTTGCGCACCTTCGCAAATACGCGCTCCATGCACGATGAACGCGCCGGCGCCGACCCTCACCCCACTTTCTATGACGGCGCCATCATCGATCACAGCACCGTCCCCTATCGACACCCCTTCTTCGATGATCACGTGGGATCCGATGTAGCAGCCAATGCCGATCAAGGTATTGAGAAGTTTTCCCGTGTACTCCAACCTGACCGGGCCTTTATATGACGAGTGCCTCACGCGAGAGGCTTTTCCTATTACTGAGTATTCGCCAACTACGCTTTCTTCTCCCAGGAAACAGTTACGGTAGATCACACTGGTAGAATGGAAACTCACTCGGACCATCCTTGGCTGCAGAGGTGTTCCATCACCCGATGCCAGATAGGCAGCAACTCCAGATACTCTTTCCAGAACCGAACAAAGGGCTCACATGTTGCTTTATCCAGATAATTCAGGAGGTGAGAACGGACCCCGTGTGCTATAGGTAGGATATGTCCAGGAAGCTCCATGCTGCCAATAGCATCGATATCTTGCCTGCGATCTGAAATCACGATTCGCCAGTGATCACAATTCTCGAGTAGTGAGAACTGCCCCCGTTCTGAAGCCGCGGTGACACCTTCCCATAAGATCTCACCATACTCCTGGAACAATACCTTATCTTTCCAATTCACGAACGGGTTGAATACGAGTTGTTTCACGGATACAGGAGAAAACACAGGCCGACCGTAGTTTTCTAGGAACAACCAAATCCAATCTTCGTTGTAATGATTTACAAAAAAGTTAACGGGTGGGCGATCGATTTGCAGGCCAAGGAAAGTCCCCGACGCATACCGTTTTTGCACAACGTGTGCCCCCCGATGTATATGGCCGACGATTGAGTCGTCTGGCATCTGTTCGATCTTGGCGCCTACAAATCTGTTCGCATCAAGTAAACGGAGTACGTCAGTTGCAACTGGAGAACCCTCCAAATCGACATCGTCATCCATCATGATCAGTTTAGTTGCCTTCTGAAGAGATGCGAGGACCAGCGCGTAATTTCGATTGAATCCGAGGCCCCACGGAACTGATCCGAGCGCCCCTACAAAGTTCTGGAGGTCCGGTAAGAGCAGTCTGCCAAGTACGGACTGCTGCTCATATTTTCCATGATAGTTCAAATTGAACATCTCTGCTAACTGGATGTTTTCCAATCTATTCTCGTTCCTATGAGAATCATCGAGTAGAATCACATTTTCAGTGGGAAACGCTAGTCCAGGTAAAATCCGCCGTAGCCGGTCAGGACGATCCTTGGTGAAAATTACGAGAAGATCAGTGCCCGCCGCGCTGACGCAGATCATCGGAGCTTTGTGATCGATGTTTTGCACCCATGCCTGTACTGAAGGCAACCGAAACGCAAGATCATAGGGTTGGAGGAATGAAGTCGCAAGGTATCAGCTTTCGACCTCTGAATTCGAATGCGCGGGAGACGGAACAAAAATGTTTCCGTAGACGCAGACCATGAATAGACGCTTGCAGCTCGCTGGCGAGGGTCTAGCCAACGGATCTCGGGAGTCGCGCGCTTACGATGCCGCTTGGACATCGCACCGAGGCGGCACAGCCTCTCTTCACGCGGTCGCATGATCTCGCTGTCTTCCCCTGCCCCCACCCCCGGCGCACTTCCTGCAGCCGCGCGCCCCGCCGGGCCGGTCCTGCCATGCAGTCGAGCGCCCGCAGAAGAGCTCCGCTCTAGGGCGCGGACTAAGCACACACGAGAGCCAGAGCAAGGGAGCCCCGCGTTGAGCGCCGACACGCAGGGTATCCCATACTCGTAGGAATATCTACCCGTGCACTCGGTACTGGGAGAGACGCAATCCCGCCTCAGCTTTCGCCTACGAGGTTGTCCGGCGCCGGGCTACCACACTTATACAGAAATTGGAACACATGAGTGGTTCGTCCGAAAAACAGTTGACCCTGCCTATTCCCCCACTGCCAACAACGGCGGGGCGCGCATTCGTGTTTGTCTTCCCATTCGGGATCGAGCGGGCAGCATCAGAAATCCCACCGATGCTGGTGCGCGTTGGTGATCTAACGTGTCGCCTTTGGCCGCCACATGTGAACCGTGCTGACGCGAATTTCGATGAGGCAGTCGATTATGAGCGAATCCCCAGCGCACCAGAAGCACGGGCCGCAACGCAGTCGATCATTCGCCTCGCCGTGCAGCGTGTTATTCCAGACGAGGCGGACCTCGTGATTGCCACTGCCATGCGCGTCGACGTCTACGGCGCCGGATCGACGGAGGCGTTTCGCCACGCCGCGAGCGCGACGGTTGACAGATTTCTGAGATTGTGCCGCCTCTGGCTCCGACAGTGGTGGATAAATCGAGGGCACGACGGCGTGTTCGGCACTCGGCGAATTAGTTTCGAGGTGCACCCTTCCGGCGAACCAGCTTCGCTAGATTCGCAAGATGAAGCAGTTATTCGACCACGGCTGCACTCGGAAGCGAAACTTACTAACGAGCACTTTCAACTGGTCTGGGCTGCCTTGTCGCTTGGGGGCGACTCGCCGCTTTCGGCGACAGCATTGCTCGACTCTTTCTATTTCTCCGCGTTCGGTGAACGGGAGCGTGCGATCCTGGATACTGCGATTGCGTGCGAGGCGCTCCTTCGTGAGGAGGCGGACCATCGCCTATCTGAGCTTGACGCGCGAAAGGCTGTCCCCTCCCAGCCACTTGGGATCGTGGAAAAGGTCACTCGGAGAATCTACGGGCAGCCGGTCGCTCATTCAGGAATGATCGCAGGGCTGCAACGATTGCAGGAAGTACGAAATGCTCTCGCGCACGGGAATGCGAGCGTAATCCGAAATCTGCCTGAAATCAGTGACCCTGCCGCTCTGTGGGAGGTGCAGCGCTCAGCATTGGAACTATTCCGTTGGGCCGCAACCGTGGTTCCGCGAACCTTTCCTGACCCACTTCTAGCATTCGAGCGTCCTTAACTCAGATGTCAGCGCCCCAAGACCTGGAATGGAAGCAGGAGACCGAACCCCGCACTGGATGCGCCCACCAAGGTAGAAGGACACCGAGGGTTTCAATTCAATCCAAGGACACGCTCAAACAGGAGGGGTTTCGCTGAATGAAATGCCTCCGCGGTCATCAAGCGCGAGTTTCTGATGGTCGCGATGGACCGGGGGGCGGCGGAAGATCTGGCGAAAGCCGGTGGCGCGCATCGAGATCTCTCCCTCGTTGCAGTCCAGCGTCCAACGCCAGTCCGAGGCAGGACCGTCGAACCCTGGGCGCAGCGGCTGCTCGTCATCGCATCGAAGGTCCTGCACTGAGATCTCGCCCCGGGGCTCCATGTCGATCCGTAGATCCGATACGTGCTCGAAGATCAGCGTCGCTGGCGCAACCCAGAAGGTGAAGTGCTTCTGGCCCGGAGCCGGCTGCACCCACGCCAGGATGTAGTCAATGTCAAACGCGAACTCCCACTCGCTGGCTGACGCGTAGCCCATCGCGTGGACGGTGGCGTCGTGCCACCCCATCCGCTCCCAATCAGCGTGCGTCCAGATCCACTGGTCCAGCGAGTACGATTCCGGCACGCTTTCTCTCCAGGGCTCCGGGAACGGGCTGAACGCCTGCAGCCAGGCTGAGCCAACCCAGGCTCGCAATCGCACCGGTGAACAACATCATCCGACAACCCGTCGGCTGCAACGGCTCCGTCCCGGTCCGCACTCTCGCACTTCCCTTCTGCCCCCACCCCCGGCGCACTTCCTGCAGCCGCGCGGTCCGCCGGGCCGGTCCTGCCATGCAGTCGAGCGCCCGCAGAAGAGCTCCGCCCCAGGGCGCGGACCAAGCACACACGAGAGCCAGAACAAGGGAGCCCCGCGTTGAGCGCCGACACGCTGTGGTACAAGGATGCCGTTTTCTACGAGCTTCACGTCAAGGCCTTCCAGGACTCGTCGCAGGACGGAGTCGGCGACTTCGGCGGGCTGGTGCAGCGGCTGGACTACGTGGCCGGGCTGGGCGTCGACGCCATCTGGCTGCTGCCCTTCTACCCGTCTCCGTTGCGCGACGACGGCTACGACATCGCCGACTACTACGGCGTGCATCCCAGCTACGGCACCCTCGACGACGTCCAGCGCTTTCTCGACGAGGCCCACAAGCGCGGCCTGAAGGTGATCGCCGACCTGGTGCTGAACCACACCAGCAGCGACCACCCCTGGTTCCAGCGCGCGCGCCGCGCCCCCAAGGGCAGCCCCGAGCGCAACTTCTACGTGTGGAGCGACGACGACACGCTGTACAAGGAAGCGCGCATCATCTTCACCGACACCGAGCCCAGCAACTGGACGTGGGACCCGGTGGCGCAGCAGTACTACTGGCATCGCTTCTTCAGCCACCAGCCAGACCTCAACTGGGACAACCCCGAGGTCAAGGAGGCGATGTTCCGGGTGATGGAGTACTGGCTGGAGCGCGGGCTCGACGGGTTCCGCGCCGACGCCGTGCCGTACCTGATCGAGCGCGAAGGCACCATCTGCGAGAACCTGCCCGAGACGCACGACATCCTCAAGGAGTTCCGCGTCCGGCTGGAAAAGAACTATCCCGGACGCATCCTGCTGGCCGAGGCCAACCAGTGGCCCGAGGACGTCCGCCCGTATTTCGGCGATGACGACGAGTTCCACATGGCGTTCCACTTTCCCCTGATGCCGCGGATCTTCATGGCGGTGCGGCAGGGGATCCGGAAGCCGATCGTGGAGATCATCGAGCGCACGCCGGCCATCCCCGAGAACACGCAGTGGTGCATGTTCCTGCGCAACCACGACGAGCTCACCCTGGAGATGGTGACCGACGAGGAGCGCGACTACATGTACCGCGAGTACGCGGCCGACCCGCGGATGCGCATCAACCTGGGCATCCGCCGCCGGCTGGCGCCGCTGATGGAGAACGACCGGCGCAAGATCGAGCTGCTGAACAGCATTCTCTTCACCATGCCCGGCTCGCCCATCATCTACTACGGCGACGAGATCGGCATGGGCGACAACGTGTGGCTGGGCGACCGCGACGGCGTGCGCACGCCTATGCAGTGGTCGCCCGACCGCAACGCCGGCTTCAGCCGCACCGAGCCCGAGCGGCTGTACCTGCCCGCCATCTCCGACGCCGTCTACGGCTACCAGTCGGTGAACGTCGAGGCGCAGGAGCGCTCGCCCTTCTCCCTGCTCAACTGGACCAAGCGGCTGGTGCGCGTCCGCAAGCAGCACCGCGCGTTCGGCCGGGGATCCATCACCTTTTTGGAGCCCGAAAACCCGCACGTGCTCGCCTACATCCGCGAGTACGGCGAAGACGTGATCCTGGTCGTCAACAACCTGTCGGGCGCGGCGCAGGCGGTGCGGCTGGACCTTACAAAGTACGCCGGGCGCATTCCCGTGGAGCTGCTGGGCGACACGGCGTTCCTGCCCATCGACGAAACGCCGTACGCGCTGACCCTCAGCCCGTACGGCTTCTTCTGGTTCGGGCTGCGGACCCCGCGCGCGGCGGACCAGGGCGAGATCGACCCGGAGCTGGCGCGCGAGTGGGCGCAGCAGGACGCGACGATGCTGGAGGGCAGCGACCTGGTCGTGGGCCTGATGCGCGGCGTGCCGACGGAGTGGGTGCGCGTCCAGCGCTGGTTCCGCAGCAAGGCGCGCGACATCACCAGCATCGAGCACGCCGACGATGCCGTCGTGCACCCGGAGCGCGCGCCCACGCTGCTGCTGGGCGTCGCCCGCGTCTGCTACAGCGAGGGGATGCCGGAGCTGTACCTGCTCCCCTTCACCCTGCGCCCCACGGGCGAGCCCGGCGCGCCCGCGGCCGAGCCCATCGTCTCGCACCTGGGCGAGGCGGGCGAGGTGAGGCTGTACGAGGCGCTGGCGGACCGGCGCGTGGCGGGATCGCTGCTGGAGGTGATGGCGTTCGAGCGGCAGTTGAAGACGCGCATCGGCCAGTTCAGCGGCCACCTGACCGGCGCGGTGGACAAGGTGGAATCTACCGGCCCCGTGCGGCCCGTGGGCACCGAGCAGAGCAACACGTCGCTGGTGTTCGGCGAGAACCTGGTGATGAAGGTGTTCCGCAAGCTGGAGCCGGGGATCAACCCCGACCTGGAGGTCACACGCTTCCTCACCCAGAAGGCGGGCTTCCGCTCGGTGCCGGCGCTGGCGGGGTGGATCGACTACCGTAACCAGCACGGCGACGTGCACTCGGTGGCGGGCCTCTTCGAGTTCGTCCCCAACCAGGGCGACGCGTGGAGCGTGACGCTCAAGGCGCTTCACCGCTACCTCTCCGCCGCCTCGCGCAGCGCGGCCGACCCGGACACGGTCTCGGGTCAGGAGGCGGTGCGGCGGATGGCGGGAGACATCTTCCCCGCCATCGAGCGGCTGGGCGAGACCACGGCGCAAATGCACCTGGCGCTGGCGTCGGTAAGCGACGACCCGGCGTTCGCCCCCGAGCCGGTGACGGACGACGGCGTGCAGCGGGCCATCGAAGGCTTCCGCAAGCAGGTCGACACGGTGCTGGGCGAGCTGGGCCGGCAGCTGGAAGCCATCCCCGGCTCGTTCAAGCACGGCGTGCAGGCGTCGCTCCAGGAGGTGGTGCGCGCCGCGCCCGACCTTCGCCATCGCGGCGAAGACCTGCGCGCGCTCACCGGCAACACGGTCAAGGCGCGCTACCACGGCGACTACCACCTGGGCCAGGTGCTGCGCGCGCAGCACGACGCGCCCAACGGCAGCGAGTGGTACGTGCTGGACTTCGAGGGCGAGCCCGCCCGCCCGCTGGCCGACCGCCGCGCCAAGAAGTCGGTGCTGCGCGACGTGGCGGGAATGCTGCGCTCGTTCAACTACGCCGTGCGCGTGGCCATGCAGGAGTTCAAGACCGACGACCTGCGCCTGAAGCTGGCCATCGAGCGCTGGGCAAACGCATGGGAGGCGCAGGCGCGCGAGCTGTACCTGGGCGCCTACCGCCGCACCGTCGCGGGCTCCTCCATCGTTCCGCAGGACCCGGAGACGATGGACCGCGTGCTGGCCGTCTTCGAGCTGGAAAAGGCCGTGTACGAGCTGGGATACGAGATGAACAACCGCCCCGACTGGCTGTGGGTGCCGGTGGAAGGCATCCGCTCCATCCTGGGAGGCCGCGCGTGAAGCCGCCGCTGATGTACAACCTCTTTCCGCGCCTGGTCGGCCCGACCACGCGCTGGGCGGAGCATGCGCGGCGCGCGCGGGAGATGGAGTTCGAGTGGCTGTACATCAACCCGTGGCACTACCCCGGGTTCAGCGGCAGCCTGTACGCAGTCAAGGACTTCCGCCGGCTGAATCCCGCGTTCCTTCCCGCGGGCGCCGAGCCCATGAGCCTGGAGCCGCTGCGGTACGCGCTCAAGCAGGTCAGCGCGATGGGAATGAAGCCGGTGATGGACCTGGTGGTGAACCACACCAGCAAGGACTCGCCGCTGATCGAGCAACACCCGGAGTGGTACGAGCGCGACGAGCACGGCCAGGTGCGCAGCCCGTTCGTGGTCGATCCGGACGACCCGTCCAAGGTCACGGTCTGGGGCGACCTGGCGGAGATCGACAACAACACGCACCAGGGCCGCGAACAGCTGTGGCGGTACTGGGCGGGGATCGTGGTGGAGGCCGTCGACCTGGGCTTCCGCGGATTCCGCTGCGACGCGGCATACAAGGTGCCGGCCGAGCTGTGGCGCTTCCTGATCGCCGAGGCGCGCAAGGTGAACCCAGACGTCGTCTTTTTCGCCGAGACGCTGGGCGCGCCGGTGGAGGAAGTGGTGGCGCTGAAGTCCGCCGGGTTCGATTACTTCTTCAACTCGTCCAAGTGGTGGGACCTCAGCCAAGCGTGGGCGCTCAAGCAGCACGAGGAGTTCGGCAAAATCGCGCCCTCCATCGCCTTTCCCGAGTCGCACGACACGCCGCGGATGGCGGAGGAAAGCGGCGGGCGGCAGGAGGTGCAGCGCCAGCGATACGCGGTCGCGGCGGCATTCTCGGCCGGGGTGATGATGCCCATCGGCTACGAGTTCGGCTTTCGCAAGCAGGTGAACGTGGTGCAGACGGCGCCGTCCGATTGGGAGCGGCGGCACTGGGACCTGCGCCCGTTCATCACCCGCGTCAACCGGCTGAAGCTCTCGCATCCGCTGCTGCAGGGCGAGGGGCACCTGCGCGCAGAGTTCGGGCTGGACAGCGACCGGCTGCTCCTTCAGCGGCGCAGCGACGACGGGTCGCAGCGCGGGTGGATCATCATCAACAAGGTGTGGGAAGAGGGGCGAGAGATGTCGCTGGGCCCGCTGGCCGGCTCCGTGAAGTCGCACCGGATGTTCCGCGTCTGCCGCGACGACATGCCTGAAGGCGGCGAGCCCATCCCGGAAACGCTGGAGCTGAACCCAGCGGAAGTCGTCTACGTGCTGCCGGTCGCGGAGCCCGCGAAATCCGCTGAGCCGAGGAGGGCCGCGGAGCCGGCGAAGTCCTCCGACCCGGTGAAGACCGCAGAGCCCGCAAAATCGGCTGAGCCGACCAAGTCTGCCGAGCCGGTGAAGTCCGCGGAGCCGGCGGCGAGGTCCGTCGAGGCGCCGGAGTCGGCAGAGTCGGCCAAGTCAATCGAGCCGGCGCGATCCGCTGAGGCGTCGAAGTCCGCGAAGTCCGGGAAGGCTGCCGATGCCTGATTCGCCCACGATCGCGGGGCGCGCCAGCGGCATTCTGCTCCATCCCACTTCCCTGCCCGGCCCCGGCATCGGCGACCTGGGCGAGCACGCATTCCGGTTCGTCGACTGGCTGGTGGAGGCCGGGCAGTCGCTCTGGCAGCTGCTGCCGCTGGTGGCGGTAAACGAAGGAGGGTCGCCGTACAACGCGCTCTCCGCCTTCGCCGGCAACCCGCTGCTCATCAGCCCCGCGGAGCTTCACCTGCACGGGCTGCTCCCCGCCGGCTCCGTCGCGCCTCCGGAGGAGATGGACGACGACTGCGTGGACTTCGGCGCCGTCGCCGCGTGGAAGGACGAGGTGGTCCGCCGCGCCTACCGCGTGCTGGTGGAGTCGGAAGACGAGGAGCTGCGGGCGGAGTTCGCGCGCTACCAGGCCGAAAACGCGGAGTGGCTGCCGGACTACGCACTCTTCCGCGCCCTTCGCGAGCGGCACGGCGGCAAGGGCTGGGTCGCCTGGCCCGATGCCCTGCGCCGCCGCGAGCCCGCCGCGCTGGCCGAGGCGCGCCGCGAACTGGCGGCCGAGGTGGAGCGCCACGCCTACGCACAGTACCTGTTCGACCTGCAGTGGTCCGCCGTGCGCCGCTACGCCAACGCGCACGGCATCCAGATCGTGGGCGACGTGCCCATCTTCGTGGCGCACGACAGCGCCGACGTGTGGGCCCACCAGCGCCTGTTCAACCTGGACGACCGCGGCATGCCCACGGAGGTGTCGGGGGTGCCGCCGGACTACTTCAGCGAAACCGGGCAGCGCTGGGGGAACCCCCTGTATCGCTGGGACGTGCTGAAGCAGGACGGCTACCGCTGGTGGATCGAGCGCTTCCGCCGTACGCTGCAGATGGTGGACGTTGTCCGCGTGGACCATTTCCGCGGCTTCGAGAGCTACTGGTCCGTCCCGGCGGACGAGGAAACGGCCATCCACGGCGAGTGGATGCCCGGCCCCGGGCGCGACCTGTTCGACGCCGCGCGCCGCGAGCTGGGCGCGCTGCCGCTGATCGCCGAAGACCTGGGGATCATCACCGAAGAGGTGGAGGCGCTGCGTGACGAACTGGCGCTGCCGGGGATGCGTGTGCTGCAGTTCGGCTTCGGTGGGGACGATCCCGAGAACCCGCACCTGCCCGGCAACTACGTCCACAACGCCGTCGCCTACACCGGCACGCACGACAACGACACCGCGCTGGGCTGGTACGCCGACGCGGACGGCGACGCGCGCAGGGCCGTGCAGAAGATGGCGGGTGGAGACGATGACATGCACTGGCGGATGATCGAGACGGTGCTGAACTCCGATGCGGGGTGGGCCGTGATGCCGCTGCAGGACGTTCTCGGGCTCGGTGGACAGGCGCGGATGAACACGCCGGGCGTGCCGGAGGGCAACTGGGCCTGGCGCTTTCGCCACGGCGCGCTGACCGCGGAGCTGGCGCAGCGCCTGGCGGAGCTCGTCAGCGCCGCCGGCCGGGCGCCGGACCCGCGCGCGCCGGTGGGCATCGCTACGGACGAAACGGTGGAGGAGGAATGACGGAACGCGTGGCGCTGGTTACCGGCGGTGCGGGAAACCTGGGGCTGGCGGTCACCGCCGCGTTCCTGGAGGCGGGCTGGCGCGTGGCCGTCCCCGTCCACGGCGGCCCAGGGGACGGGCTGACCGAGCTGGCGTCGCGCCACGAGGGGCGCGTCACGTGGTTCGGGGCGGACCTGTCAGCGGAGGACGGGGCCGAGCAGTCGGTGGCGCGAACGGTGGATTGGGCCGGGCGCATCGACGCGGCGGTGCACACGATGGGCGGCTACGCGGGCGGGCACACCATCCACGAGACGCCGGTGGAGGTGTGGGACCGGATGATGTCCGTGAACCTGCGCAGCTCGTTCCTGCTCGCCCGTGCGGCGATCCCGCGGATGGGCGAGGGCGGCGCGCTGGTGTTCGTCGCCTCGCGCGCGGCGGTGAGCGGGCGCAAGGGCCACGGGGCGTACGCGGTGTCCAAGGCGGCGCTGCTGACGCTGACCGAGGCCATCGCGGAGGAGAACCGCGGCGGCGTGCGCGCCAACGCCGTGCTGCCGGGCACCATCGACACGCCCGCGAACCGCGCCGCCATGCCCGGGGCCGATTTCAGCCGGTGGACGCCGCCGGACGAGATCGCCCGCGTGGTGCTGTTCCTGGCGTCTCCGGAGTCTGCGCCGGTCAACGGGGCGGCCGTTCCGGTCTACGGCCAAAGCTGAACAAAGGTTGAGCACGGCGAATGCGTGTGGGTGCCGTGCGGCGCGCGCCACCTCGC
This sequence comes from Longimicrobium sp., assembly GCF_036388275.1. Classification (NCBI taxonomy): domain Bacteria; kingdom Pseudomonadati; phylum Gemmatimonadota; class Longimicrobiia; order Longimicrobiales; family Longimicrobiaceae; genus Longimicrobium; species Longimicrobium sp. The sequence continues at coordinate 45,033 of NZ_DASVSF010000060.1, read as the reverse complement.
GCGGGCCCATCCATTTCCAGGAGAAACGAAGATGAAAACAGGCCTGATTGCGATTCCGTTCGTGCTGGTGGCGCTGGCCGCGTGCGGCGGCGATGGCGACGAGGGGCAGGCGCCCGCATCGAGCGACACCGTCTCCTCCACCACCGTAGCGCCGATGCCGGGGGCCGACAGCGCCGGCATGGCCGTTCCGGGTGACACATCGCACAGCAGCGCGTCGAACCCCACCCTCCAGATGGCCGCGCTCGGCAATTCGGGGATCACCGGGACGGCGCAGCTGATGGAGCACGGTGCCAACCAGACGATGGTCACCGTCACCCTCACCGGGACGGGAAGCGGATCGCACCCGGGGCACATCCACTCCGGAACGTGCGACAACCTGGGCGCCGTGGTGGCGCCGCTGCAGACCGTGGAGCGCGCCAACGGCAACGGCACGTCCACGAGCACCGTCGAGGTGCCGATCGCGACGGTGATGAACGGCCAGCACGTGGTGAACTTCCACGCCGGCGCGGGTGACAACCCGATGGCGCCGGTGGCCTGCGCCCAGATCCCCGCCCAGGCTGGCGGCGGGACGACGCAGGCGATGTAAGCGGTTGTCCACCACCGCTGACCGGACGCGCCGCCCTGCTCAGATGCAAGGCGGCGCGTCTTGCATCCATCGAGGGATGTAGGTCATGATCGCGGACCATCGCCCCGACCAACGCATGCCACGCAGTTCTACGCGAATCTCCATCCTGGCCCTCACGCTTGCGCTCGGGAGCTGCCGCGCGAGTCCGCCGGAGCGCGCCGAGGCCGCCACCCCAGCCGACACATCGCCGTCGTTCGCAGCCGAGCCGTCGACCGCGCCCGCTCCGCCCATCGAAACGGACTCGGGAGGCGTCCAGGAGATGGCGTTTCGGGGAGCCCGCTACTACGTGGTCCCGGTGGACCTGGACCGGGCACGCATCCAGATGCACTGGGAGGATGTCAACGGCGAGCCGTACCGCCGCGCGTCGGTGCTCGCCGATTCGCTATCCGCCGCGGGCGAGCGGGTCATCGCGGTCGTGAACTCCGGCATCTACACGCCGCAGGACGCGCCCAAGGGGCTGCACGTGGAGCGCGGCCGGACGCTCGTCCCGCTCAACACGACGGACAGCACGTCGGGCAACTTCTTCCGCCCGCGGCCGAACGGCGTCTTCGCGGTGATGAACGACGGCACGGCGCGCCTCGTACGGCGCGGGGCGGCGGCGGCGCTGGTTCCGCGGATGCGCGAGGCGACGCAGTCGGGGCCGCGGCTGCTGGAAAGCGGGCAGCCCGTGTCGCGGTTCTCCAACACGCCGCTGCGGCGCACGGCGATCTGCGTCGCGTCTCCCCGTCGCGTGTTCATCGCCGTGTCGCGTGATCCGGTGTCGCTCAACGATCTCGCCGCATTGTTCAGGGACCGGCTGGGGTGCACGGACGCGCTGTTCCTGGATGGGGGCGCCGTGCAGGCCCTGGTGGCGCCCGCGGAGGGGATCGCCATGGAAACCGGCCGCTTCGTGGGATTCATCGCGGTCGTCGCGGGGGGCCGGCCCCGGAGCGCGGCCGGCTCACCCTGACGATTCCTCTGGACGAAAGAGTTGACTCTTCGGCAAATCTTCGGTATCGTAGCAATGAGCTTGCCGGACTCGCGGGATCGCAGCATCTTGTCCAGCACAAGGAGCGGGGTCTCCCCTCGATGCTCTCGATGCTCCCACAACAGGCTGCGCCACAACGTCTTGGTGTTCCCTCGGCAGTGCCTTCGGGGGAACGGAATCGGCGTCTCCGGTGTTCGAAGCGGAGCAAGAAAGAGGAGAGACACGATGCGTAGACGCTACCGTGAAGAAAAGGCCACCCAGGCCGCTGCTCGGCTGCTCCAGCTCCGTGGAGGCAGGATGAGCTACATGAAGCTCATCAAACTGCTCTACCTGACGGAGCGGGAAGCCCTGGTGCGCTTTGGTGCTCCCCTCACCTCCGATTCCTACGTCTCCATGCCCTATGGACCGGTGCTGAGCGCTACGCTGAACCGGATCAACGAGCCCGAGATGTACGAAGACGGATATTGGGACAAGTACATCGGGCCCAAGCGCAACTACGAGGTAGCGCTGAAGAATCCCGGGGCTGCCGTTCCGAACGACCAGCTCTCTCCCGCCGAAGAAACCCTGATCGACGAAATCTTCCGGCGCTATGGACACATGGACAGGTGGGAGTTGGTGAAGTTTACGCACACCCTGCCAGAGTGGACTGATCCCGAGGGCTCATCCTTGCCCATCAGTCCCGACGAAATCCTGTTGAGCGAGGGTTACTCCACCGAAGATGTCGCGGAGATGAAGGCGGAGTGGGACCATGCCGCGTATGCCGCATCCCTGTTTGCCTGACGATGTATGCCCACGACCGCGGGAGATACCTTCCTTCTGACCGGCGGCAGGGTTCCGTCTCCGCACTTGTGGGTCATTCTCTGGGGCCCGGCGGGCGCTGCGGATGCATACTTGGCCGTGATGCTCACATCTCTGCGTTCGCACTCGGATCGTACGTGCATTCTTGATGTGGGGGATCACCCGTTCATCCGCCACCCCACATCGGTGTCGTACCGGGAGGTGATCCGATGGACGGGTGAACGGCTTTCGAAACTAGCTGCGGACGGCACCGCACGGCAGCGGCAACCCGTGAGCGGCGCCGTGCTGGAGCGCATACGGGCCGGCTTCTTTGCGTCCGCCCATACGCAGCACGCGTACGTGCAGATGGCTGAAACCCAGTTCGGAGCCGTCAGACCAAAAGAGTTGCCCGAAACCTGATGACGGAGGAGGCGGCCCACCAGGGCCGCCCCCTTGCTTTCTTGCCCCCCATCCGTTCTTTGGCGCGCCCTGGCTTGTACGCGGGCGCGGTCAGAGCCTTCTGCCCCGCGTGGCTCGTCGTACGGGACGGCGGGGTGCGCTTGGGCCTGAATAGAAAAAGTCCAGTTCGTCCAAATCATAAACGGCGCCCGCGAGCCCTTTTCATCCCTCAGGGTCGGCCGGAGGACGGTGAAAGACTCAGGATGACAGCTCGCGCTTCGGCTGGCCTGATGCGCTCGACCCAGACTCGCCCTCCTCCTTTTCCCGCCCGCGAGTGTACAGCCCCATCAGCGGCGTGACGGACATCCCGTGGACCACCGCCGACACGGCGACGGTGGCCAGCACCAGCGCGGCCACCGCGCGGCTGAACTCCTCCGGCAGCCCGTGCTGCATGGCATACGTCAGGTAGTACACGGAGCCAATGCCCCGGATGCCGAACCACGCGATCATCCCGCGCTGTACGTGCGTGGTGCTGGAGCCCAGCAGCCCCACGTACACCGACACGGGGCGGATCACCAGGAACAGCAGGGGGATGAACCACAGGGCCACACCAGGAAGGAAGTTCCACGAGATCATTCCGCCCAGCAGCAGCACCACCGCCACGACGCCGATCCGCTCCAGCTGCTCCACGAATCCCAGCGCCGCCTGGGCCATGTACGCGGGCGCCTTGTCCGGGTCGGTGGCCACCTCGTCGGCCTCGGCCGCGGAGCCGGCGAGCGCCACGTCTTCGGGCGGCGCCTCACCGCCCGTGGACTGCCGCTCGATCCGCCGCAACGCCAGACCCGCCGCGAACACCGCGAGAAACCCGTAGCCCAGGACCAGCAGGGCCACGCCGTAGGACAGCGCGATCAAGCCCAGCGCCAGGAAGTCGTCCAGCCCCACCGCCTCGCGATGAACCTGGCGAAGGTAGATGACCAGGCGTCCCACCAGCGTTCCCAGCAGGGCACCCACGCCCAGCCCCGCCGCCACGGCCCAGAGCAGGTCTACCGCGAACCAGCGCCACCCCATCTCGCCGATCTCGTGAAGCCCCAGCAGCCCCAGTCCCAGCATCACGAACGGAAACGCCGTCCCGTCGTTCAGCCCGGCCTCGCCCGTCAGGCCAAAGCGCAGGCGGTCGCGGTCCGTCGGGTGCGTGACCTGCACGTCGGAAGCGAGCACGGGGTCGGTGGGCGCCAGGATCGCCCCCAGCAGGACCGCCGCGCCGACGGGAAGCCCCATCCCGAACACGCCGACGAGCGTCACCAGCCCCACCGTCACGGTCATCGATACGGTGGCGAGGCGCAGGGGAGTCAACCAGCTCCCGTCGGTCAGGGGCGCGCGCAGCTTGAGCCCGGCCCCGAAGAGCGAGATGAGCACGGCCACCTCGGTGATGCGCTCCCACATGGCGGACTGCGTGTAGATGTCCACCCGCAGGAGCCCCACGCCGTGCGGTCCGAGAAAGAACCCGGCCGCCAGGTACAGCATGGCCGTGGAAAGCGGCAGGCGGATGAGCACCGAGCGGGACAGCGCGATGGCCACCAGCAGAACACCCACCACCACGAACCAGAGGGCCCCAGTCATACGCTCGGCAAAAGGAGATTCCACCGCGGCCGACGCACCGCCGGCGCCCTCATCGCGGGTGACGAGGCCGGCGCTGGTTGAGCAAGGGTTGCGCCCGGCTCAGCCCCGGCGCGACGCGGCCACTTCGCGCCGGGCCTCCGGCTCCAGCAGGTCCGGCCGGCGCAGCGCCTCGCGCAGAAGGGGCGCGGCCTCCCCCTCGCGGCCAAGCGCCCGCAGGATGCGCGCGCGGTGGTACTGCATCGTCGGACTGGGCGCACCCCACGCCGCGGCCGAATCGGAGGCGGCCAGGGCCTGGCCCAGCTCGCCTCGCTGGAACCTCACCCAGCTCAGCACGTCCCAGCTTTCCACCACCGGGCGGCGCCGCACGTCGCGCAGCGCAACAGCCAGGGCGGCGTCGCGGGTAGCCGGGGTGGCGGCGTAGAACAGGGCCAGCGGGTGCGCGTGCAGCGGCTCGGCTTCCGACCGCGACGCCACGCGCAGAAACGCCTGCTCGTGGCGGGCCGCGGCGCCGGGGTCGCCCAGCTCACGGTGCGCCTCGGCCAGGCGAAGGTGGATGTCGGGGTGCGCGTCGCTGGCGATGGAGCCGTACAGGCGGGCGGACTCCTTCCAGTCGCCCTCCGCGTGCGCCAGCGCCGCCAGCCCCTCGACGGCGCCGCGGTAGCCGGGCTGCACCCGCAGCGCCTCGTTCAGCAGCGTGCGGGCGGCGGCGGGGCCCCGGGCCTCGTTGCGCAGGCCGGCGAGCTCCGTCAGGCACCACGCGATCATCTGCGGGCGCAGCGACTCGTCGCGAAAGCCCTGGCAGGTGCGCTCCAGCATCGCGTGGGCCGCCTGCACCTCGCCCTGGGCCGCCAGCCACCCCGCGGTGCGGATCTCCCGCGCCGGGGACGCCGCCGGCAGCCGTCCCGCGGCCCACATGGCGCGGCCGTACCGCCCCGAGGCCATCGCCGCGTCGTACAATGCGGCGAGCGCCGCGGCGTCGGTGCTGTCGGCGGCCACGCCCTGCTCCGCAGCGGAAAGCGCCTCGGCGAACTGGTGCTGCGTCAGGTGAATGCTGGAAAGCCGGGCCAACGCGCCGGCGCGGTTGGGCGCCACGCGCAGGGCGGCGTGGGCCACCTGCTCCGCGCGCCGCACGTCTCCCTCACCGGCCGCCAGCTGGTAGCGCAGCAGGTAGCGGTCGGCCAGGTGCCCGGCGGCCAGGAAGTTCTCCGGGTCCGCCGCCAGCCGCTGCTCGAAGAAGGCGATGCTGCGCGACAGCGTGGCCACCTCGGCGCCCGCGTCCGCCGGGCGCGCATCCGCCCGCCGCATCGTGAGCGCGCCGAACGCCAGCGCGGCGGCGGCCGCGCCGCCGCCAGCCAGCAGAAGCCGCCACCTCACCGGGTGTGGGGCGCCGCGAGGAAGGGGAAGGCCCCCGTGAAGGCCTTGTCGTTGGCATCCACGTGGTCGTCGTTCAGCTTGTCGTTCGTGCCGAAGACGGTCATCAGGTTGGCCGTGATCACGTCGTCCGCCGGCGCCCGTCCATTGGGGTAGGCCGTGGGGCGCGACGTGTCGATCGTCAGCAGGTCGGGCAGCACCATGTCGGCGATGCGGTTGGCGCCCTCGCGCGTCTGGCCGAACTCCATCAGCCTGGCGACCACTTCGTCGCGGTAGTCGCGGCGGTCACCCGACGGCGCGGCGCGGTTGTAGTCCGGCACCTGCGGCTTGGGGATGAACACCACCGCGTTGCCGGGCACGCCGTGCCGGTCTACCTGGTGGTACCGCGCGCCGCCGCCGCCCGCGTCCTTGCTGACCCGCGCCCCGCCCGGCCGGCTGATCGTGCCCCACACGCCCAGCCGCGGCCCCCCGCCGATGGACGCCACGGGAACCTCCACCGCCATCACCAGCACGTTGGTGCCGGCGAAGGTGTCCATCCCCGGCTCGCGGAAGGCGTCCGCGGTGCCGCCCACGATCTGCTGGTAGCGCGCGAAGTCGAAGAAGAACGGATCGTCGCGCACCCCGGCGAACGCCGTCATGCCGCCGCCGCGGGCCGTGCGCGCCTCACCTGTGGAGGTGAAAGGCACCGACACCATCCCGCCGCCGGAGAGCATCTCGCTCGTGGTGCCTGCCATTGCAGGCGCCGCCGGCCCGCGGAAGTGGATCGTCTGGCCCGTACCGGCGCCCGTGACGTGGGCCTGGATCACCCGGTCCTCCACCGCGTCGCCGTTCGTATCGATCTTGAACTCGTACAGGAGCCGCGAGTCGAACGACACCGCCCCGGCCTCGGCCGGCGGGATGAAGCCGTGGACGTTCATCACCAGCACCAGGTTTTCGCGATTGGTGGGGCTGACGAACGCGTACACGTCGGCGATGTCGATGGCAGGATTGTCGGTGGTGATGGGCCCGTCCTTGTGGTCCGACGCCAGCAGCCCGCCCGCGGCGACGGCAAGGACGACGGTGGCTGCGGCAGCCACGCGCAGGCGCGAGCTGATTCTGGGAAGAGATTTCACGACTGGCCTTTCGGCGGATGCGGAGGCCTGACGGATGGGATACCCGGCGCGGCGAGAAAGCGGGCCAGGCTTGTGCACGGTTTGTTCCACCTTTGTGCCCCGCCATGGCGCGGGACAGGCCGCGGAGGTGCGGACGCAGCGCGTTCGGTGGGGCGGCGATCCACAGCCGCGGATGCAGTCCGCGAAGGCGGACTTCGGGCCGTGGTTGCCGCGAATTCATTCGCCCCAGCGGAGCCGAGGCCTCTGCGTTCGTGACCGCTGCCGCGCCCTGGCTCGTTCGTGCCCCAGGCTAGATCCTTCGGCCCGCGACGAATGTGCTGCGGGCCGGAAAGGCGCGCCTGGGCCTCAGGATGACAAATTGGCGGCGCGTGCTCATGGGTGAGCCGAGAGGACGCAGAGAGCCGAAACGTGGCTCCTCTGCGTCCTCTCTTTCATCTCTGCGACCTCTGCGTGAAACGCTCTTTTACTGGGGAGCGTTCACGATCGCCACGGGACAGTGCGCGTTCATCAGGATGCGCTCCACGCGCGGCCCAAGGAACAGGCGGTCGGAGCCGGGGCGCAGGTCCGTGCCCAAGACGATCAGGTCCACGCCCTCTTCCTCGGCGTAGCGAAGGATCGTCTGGTCCGACTCGCGCGAGCACAGCACCTCGCCCGTGGTGCGCACCTCCTGCACCTCGCCGCGCTTCACCAGCTCGTCGACGATGGCGCGCGCCGCCGGCATCTCCACCTCCAGCATCGTTTCGCGGTTGTGCGCCCGCGTGCCCTCGGGCTCGCGCACCACGTGGAGCACCACCGCCTCGGCCGAGGAATCCGACAGCGTAAAGCCCACGTCCGCGGCGTTCCGCGACGCGATGGAGCCGTTGGTGGGGATCAGCACGCGCTGCGGCGGCCAGTGGTAGTCGCTCAGCCGCCCCTTCACCACCAGCGTGGGGCAGGGCGACACGCGCATCACGTAGTCCACCAGCGGGTTGAACAGCTCGCGCGAGCTCGGGTCCACGTGCGAGGCGCCCAGCAGCAGCAGGTCGTAGTCCTTCTGCGCCTCGTCCAGGATTACGTCGCCCACGCGGCCCTCCACGATCTTGCGCGTGGTCTCGATCCCGGGAAACAGCTCCGCGATGCGGTCCAGGTACGCCGCCGCCTCGTCACGCGTGCACCCGTCGGGAACGGTGAGCAGCGTGAGCGCCAGCGGCTCGTGCGAGTGCATCTGCGTGACGAGCTGCGCCTCGAGCGTCATGATCGACCGGCGCTCGTTCACCACGCAGCGCACGGGAAGCAGCACCCGCCGCACCGCGCCCAGCAGGCTGGTTTCCGCCGCCTCCTCGCGTTTAAGGCGCCGCATCTCGTTTTCGCCGGGGGTGATGTGCGAAAGCGTCCATCGCAGCAGCGGAGGCGCCATGACCGAGGTGGTGATGGCCATCACCACGATGATGGAGAACATCTCCTGCGAAAGGATGCCCAGGCTCAGGCCGATGCTGGCGATGATGATCTCCATGGCGCCGCGGGCGTTCAGCCCCACGCCAAAGCTGAGCGCCGTCCAATGGTCGCACCGGGCAAAGAAGCGGGTGGCGAAGTAGCCGCCCACCACCTTGCCGAAGCTGGCCACCAGGATCACCAGCAGCGTGATGAGGATCAGCCGCGGCTCCAGCAGGCTGCGCGCGTTCACCTTGAGCCCCGCCACCGCGAAGAAGATGGGGGCGAAGATGCCGATGGCCATCTGCTCGATGTGCTCGCGGATGCGGTGCGGAAGGCGCGGCAGCTGCCCCAGCAGGATGCCCATCACGAAGGCGCCCAGCATGGCCTCGAGCCCCAGCGCCTGCGCCACCGAGCCCCACGCAAAGGTGAGCACCACCACGGCCGACAGCATGCGGAAGTGGCTGCCCATGCGGTCCTGCACCACCGCGATGGTACGCGCCACCAGCCACTTGGCCGCCGTGAAGCTGACGACCATGAACAGCACCACCTTGCCGACGGACCAGGCCACCGCCCCCGCCTCCAGCTCGCCGCTGCGCGCCAGCCCCACCACCACGGACAGCAGCATCCACCCCACCGCGTCGTCGGCCATGCCGGCGGCGATGATGGTCTGGCCGATGTCGCGGCGCATCAGGTTCAGGTCCAGCAGCACCTTGGCGATCACGGGAATGGCCGAGATGCTCATGGCGGTCGCCAGGAAGAGCGCGAACACCAGGCGCTCGCCGTTATCGGCCAGCAGCGCGCCGGGCAGGTACTGCCCCAGCATGAACCCGGTGGCGAACGGCACGATGATGCCCCCCGCCGACGCCGCCAGCGCCGTCCTGGAATGGCGCCGGATCAGCCGCAGGTCGGTTTCCAACCCGGTGAGCAGCAGCAGGAACATGGCGCCGAACAGGCTCACCACCTCCAGCAGGTGGCCGCTCTCCGGCGTCTGCGGCACGATCCAGTGCCCCACGGCGGGAAAGAAGCCGCTGAGCAGCGACGGGCCCAGGACGATGCCCGCCAGGATCTCGCCCACCACGGTGGGCTGCCCGAACCGCTGGGCCAGCTCGCCCAGCAGCCTGGCACACGCCAGGAGCAGGGCGATCTGGATGAGCAGAACGAGGACGTCGTGATGCGGAGCGGCCGTAAACGCCTGCATTGAAACCGTTTGCGAGCTGAGTGGCGTACGCCCGCGCCTCACGTGGCGAGCGGGAATTGCCGGGGCGCTGGTGCAAAGACCCGGCCCCGTGATGCGCATCCGCGTAACAGCGATGCAGGGCTGTTGACAGGCGGGGCTGCACGTGCTACATTTGGTCCTGCGACAGAGAGGCCAGAGGACTGAGAAGACCTGGGGCGCGCTCGCTTCCCGGGTCTATTTCGTTTCCTGGAGCTCTCTATCGCGGGTCGGCGCGGCGGCCATGACACCCGCGCGCAGCACAGGCGATCAGGTTCGGAAGTCCCGCAACCTCGAGAGTCGGTCAACAAACACGGAGTTACGGGATGCGTACGACTGGGACCGTCAAGTGGTTCAACGACAGCAAGGGCTTCGGCTTCATCACCCCCGAAGATGGCGCGAAGGATTGCTTCGTCCACCACTCGGCCATTCAGGGCCAGGGGTTCCGCACGCTCGCCGAGGGTGAGCGCGTGGAGTTCGACGTGGTGCAGGGCCAGAAGGGCCCCGCTGCCGAGAACGTCACCCGCGTGGGCTAAGGCTCAGCGGTACTGACAGAAAGGGCCGCCCCGGCAACGGGGCGGCCCTTTTTTCGTTCACGGCAGAACGGGAAGGCCTCACGCAGAGGCGCAGAGCCGCAGAGAGAGGAAGAAAGAGAGGGACGGGAAGCTCCATCTCGTCCCGGCGTCTCCCGCGGCTCTGCGTGATCCTCTGTCGGCGGAACCGGGGGAATGCACGAAGCCCGGAGGACTCGTGGAGTCGTCCGGGCTTCCGCGTGGGCCCTGAAAGTGGAGCGGCGCTTACCGCGGCGCTACCAGCACGTTCGAGGCGGCCGCGAAGAACGGCTTGGTGGTGGGGTCGTCGAGCTGAATCTGCAGCAGGCGGCTGCCGTCACCCGTCTTGCCCAGCAGCGCGGTGACCACGCCCTGGCCCGCCGTGCAGAATACGTGTTCGCCCACCGCGGGCGTACGGTCCGTCGCCGAAATCCAATCCGGCCGCGCTTCATGGTTCACGAAGAGATCCTCTTCGCGAATGCGCCGAATGCTGTTGCCGATCGCCATTCCACTTCCTCCGTGTTCGTGCGATGGTGCGGGCGTGTGGCCCGCGGGCTCACTTGTGGCGGTACGTGATCCGGCCCCGGGTCAGGTCGTACGGGGACAGCGAAACCGTGACGCGGTCCCCCACCATCACGCGGATCTTGAACTTGGTCATCTTCCCCGCCCCGTAGGCCAGAACGATGTGCCCGTTCTCCAGCACGACCCGGTACTTGCGGTCCGGAAGCACTTCGGTCACCTGCCCCTCAACGACGATTCCCTCTTCCTTGGCCAAGCGCGCTCTCTTCGTACACTGATGAAACGGCAACGCCCGCGGCGGACGTCAGCGGCGCATTGAACCGCGGGCGTAACCCCAGGCGGGAGCCACCCAGCTCCCGGTCAGACTCCCTTGTACCATCGGACGCACGTTCGGTTCCCACGCGCGCGAACACACCGGCGGCATCCGGACGGCATCTGCGACATTCCCGGTATCCGGGGTGCACCCTCCCAGGCGCCGCGTGCCGCGGGTGGCATGCGAGCGGCGCCTTTCGTGGCGCCGGGGACGATCCAGCAAGGGAGAGTACGGATGAAGAAGCTGCTCATCATGGTTCCGGCGATTGCGCTGATGGCTGCCTGCGGCGGCGGCGGTGAAGAAGGCGCGGCCGGCGGCGAGACGGGCACCACCGACGGCGCCGCGACCACCAGCACCGACATGGGCGCCGGCACGGGCACCACCGGCACCGGCACCATGGATCCGAACATGGGCACGGGCGCCACGACCGGCACCGGCACGGCCATGCCCGGCGACACCACCGGCCTGGGTGTGGGCGCCGCGCCCGCGGGCGGCACCACGGGTACAACCGGGGGCGCGACCGGCACCACCGGCGGGACGACCGGCGGCACCACCACGCCCTGATCCGGCGCGCGTGCGCTTACTCGACGGGCCGGCTGCCGGACGGGACACGCTCCCGCCGGCGGCCGGCCCCGCTTTTTGTGCCCGCACCCGCGCGTCCGGTTGTTGCAGGGCGGCGGCCCGGGATCCCCATGGACTGAACACAACCTGAGCCCGGAGAAACAGCGATGAAGCGCAGCACGATCATGGTACCCCTGGCCGCGCTGCTGCTGGCCGCGTGCGGCGGCGGTGGAGACGAGGGCAGCAAGACCGATGTGCAGGGCAGCCCCGACACGGCGGGCGCGGTGGGCACCACCACGGGAACGTCCACCGGGTTGAGCACGGGCCAGCCCGTCGATACCGCCGGCATGGGCACCAACCCGCCCGCGGCTGGCGGCCAGGGGGTGGACACGGCCGGCGCCGCCGACACCGCCCAGGGCACGCCCACCGCGCCGTAACCCGTTGGGAGAGAAGGCGGTAGCGGGATTTCGGCCGGAACGGCGCGCTCGCGATCCGCAACTGATTGGGGCGGAGATGCAACTTTTTCGAGGTTGCATACGTCTTATGGAGAGTGCCGGCGCGCAGGCCCCCGCCCCGCTCCGACCCCATCCACCCTTCTCTCCTGGTTGACACCATGTCTCATCTTAGCTTGCGCAGCGTGGCCCTGGCCGCCGTCCTTTCCCTCAGCACCGCCGGTGCCGTTTCGGCGCAGGAGGCGGCTCCCGCCACGGCGCCTGCCGCCACGGCGTCCGCCGGAAACGCGGCCGCGGCAGAGCGGGCGCCCCGCGCACCCCGTCGCGACCGGAACCGTGTGACGCTCGAAGAGCTTTCCGCGGGCACCCCCGTGGACCTGTACACGTTCCTCCAGCGCGGGCGCGGGGCGTGGCTGCGCACGCGCGGCGCTTCGTCGTTCAACAAGCCCGAGCTGGTGTGGGTGTATCGGGACGGGGCCAAGGTGGGCACTGTCGCTGCGCTGCGGCAGATCCAGACCAGCGAAATCCGCGAGATCCAGTACCTGGACGGGAGCGCGGCGACCCAGCAGTTCGGAGTGGACCACGGCTCCGGTGCCATCCTCCTGCGGTCGCGCTGAGCGACCTCGGGCCGGCAGGCCGCCCCCAGCTCCACCGAAAAGCCCCGGCGCGCATCGCACGCCGGGGCTGAGCATTTCACCGCACCGTCGTCAGGCAGCCTGAACCCCCCGGGGCTTCACCAGCATCGGCACCTCGCCCCCGCTGCTCGATCCGAAGCCGCGTCGGCACCTCTACGCGGTCGCGCGACACACTCCAACACACATCCGTGCCAGCCAGTCCGCGAAGGCGGACTTCGTGTGTTTGTTGCAGCGGTTTCAACCGCCCGTGTCGGGGCTCATCCCGAGCCATGGGTCCGCGTCCAATGTTGCGGTGCCCGCTGCCGCGCCCAAGCTGAAAGGCATCCGCGGTTAGATCCTTCGGCCCGCGCCCTCTGGGTTTCGCGCGTGACTCGGCCGAAGCGTGATCGAACTCTGCCTCTCCCCTGCGAAGCCGGGGAGAGGGGGTTGACCGGGGCCTGCGCGGCAGCCCTCGAGCGCGCCAAACCTACTGGAGCGTCAGTTCGGTAGACTGGATCATCTGCACCGGCCTCACTTTTTCCATCACCCGCAGGTAGACCCGCTCCGCCCCACCGGGTGCCAGAAAGATCATCTGGTGCTCGGGCGCCTCGTGATGCCGCGGCAGTGATGCCGCCACCACGGTCACCCGCCACCACCCCGGCCGCAGCCCCGTCGCCTCGAACCGCCCCTCGGCATCGGTGACGGCGCGGCGCACGCCGCCGGAGCCCGACAGCTCCACCTCCACGCCGGCCAGTGGCGCCGCCGCCGAATCCGCCCCGGCCGCCGCAGGCACGCGCTCCACCAGGCCCGTCATCCGTGCCGCCAGCTCCAGCCCGATCTCCACGCGTCCGCCACCGTCCTCATCCACCGTCACGGGCACCGGCAGGTCGCGGTTCGCCACGCGCTCCGGTCCGGCGCCCCCGTCCACCCGCACGGTGTACGATCCCACCGCCAGCCCCGCGAAGCCCGCGATCCCGCGGCGGTCGGTGATGGCGATGCGGTCCGCCAGGCGCACCAGCACGTCGGGGATGCCGCGCCCCGTCACGGGGTCGAACACGCGCACGGTCGCCTGCCCCTCTCCGCGCCCGGGAAGCGGAATCGCTACGGGAAGCGCGTATTCCATCGTCCCGCGCCGGTCCCATCCGCCGGCGATCCCCGCGTTCGCCAGCCCCCGCAGCGTCACCCGGTGCCCGGCGCCCAGGGTGCGCTCCAGCGAAAGGTCCACCCGCGCGTCCATCGGCGCTCCGCCCGGCCGCCGCGCGTGGGCGGCCACCCGCACCCACGTTCCGGCGAGCACCGGCACCTGCACCGACGCCGCGCCCGACCACTCCCGCGCCGCGAGCGACGACGCCGACGCGCCCTCCCGCCGCTGCACCACCATCCACGCCGAAGCGCCGCCGCGCGTGGATACGGTGGATTGCAGCGACGCGACGCGAAAGGCCGCGGGGGCGGCGCCCGGAAGCGGAACGACGGTGCCGGCCTCGTACGCGGGATGCAGCCACGCGCGCCGGAACACCGGGATGCCGAGCCGCCCGCGGACGGACCGCAGATCGCCGCGCGACGCCGTGTCGCCGCCGGTCTCGCGGTACTCCACGTTCAAGCAGCTTCCCCACCCGATGGAGGCCGAGCGTGAATTCGAGAACGTCTGAATCGTGTCGCCCGGCCGGCGCAGGTCGCCGCCGCGCCGCGCCGAAGCGGAAAGCGTAAGTTGACCCGCCGGGCGCAGCACCACCGTTGCGAAGTCCTGGTCCGCCGAGCCGATGTAGCCGCCCGCATCCGCGCCGCGAAGGTGCTGCACGTCGTACGTCAGGACGCGGGTGTGGCCGGATGCACGGAGGGCGCGCGGCAGGTTGGGCTCACCCGGTGCCGCCTCCACCTCGATGGACAGAAGGGGCGACAGCGTGGAGGCGCCTTCCACCGTCCACCGGCCGGGCGCGGAGTCCGGGGCGAGCATCGTAAGCCCCACGCGCGCGCGCCTGCCGCCCACGCGCACGAAGCCGCCGGTCATCCCACCGATCCCGTCCCCGCGGCGGTCGCGGGAAACGATGCCTCCCGCGCTCAGCACCCCCCGCCGTGCCGTCGCGCCCACGCCAAAGCCGTAGCGTCCGGGCCCGGTGAGTCGCGAAAGCCAGTAGACGTCATCCCCCGCACGGAGCGAAAGGCCGGGCGCGTCCAGGCGCACCCGATACTCGTCCTGGCGCGCGAAGGGCGTCCCCGCGGGATCGGCCGTGCGCGCGAGGACGTCCAGCCGCACCCGTTGCGCGCGGTCCAGCGCACCACGCGCGGAAAATGAGAAGCCGGCGGCCGACAGCGAATCCGCCGCGCGCACCGCCAGCTCCGCGGGAAGGCGCCGGCGCCGGGTGCCGCCCCCGCCCCGCGCCACGACGGTCAGCAGCACCCGTCCCGACGCGGAATCGCTGAGGGACGAGGCGTGGAGCGTCACCTGGTGCCGCACCGTGGCGGGCGCCCCGCGCTCCGTCGTCCCGCGCACGGCGATCACCCGTTCCGACGCGGGCGGCAGCAGAATGGAGGACGAGTCCGCGCGCAGCCGGGCGCCCTGGTCGTCCGCCGCGCGAAGGACCAGCCGCTCCGCCACGTTGCCGCGGTTGGACAGGCGAAAGCGGATGGCGTACTCGTCGCCGGCGATGGACATGGCCGAGGTTTCCACCGGCTCTACGGCGATCCCCCGCCGTTCGGGGACCACGAGCACGGCGGAATCCGCCGACGACGACGCCGAGTAGCGCACCACGTGGCGCCCCGCCGCCGCGCCGGAGGGCACGCGGACCGCCACCAGCCGCAGCTCGGCTTCCCCGGGAGCCAGCTCGCGCGCGGTGCCACCCGTCGCGCGCCACCCGGCAGGAAGCGCAAGGGAAGGCTCGATGGTCGCCGGGGCGCCGGAGGTGTTGGTGACGCGGAAGGGCACAGTGACCGCCTCGCCCGCCCGCGCCGGCAGCTCCAGCGGCCCGCGGCGGTCCACGCGCGCAGACTGGGCCTCCGCGCGTTCCGCGAACGCGCAAAGGCCCAGCCCGGCGATCACCCAGCCGCGAACCCGCACGTCAGATGCGGATGGTGTATTCCGCGCCGAACACGTCATCCGAGCCCGTGTCCACCACCAGCAGCGCGCGATAGGTGCCGGGTGCCAGCTGGCCCAGGTCGAAGCGCTGGTGGATGGAGCTGCCGGGGTAGACCAGGCCGCGCGTGCTCGTCAGGCGGCCCGCGGGGGCGCCCTCGGCGTCGAACAATTCCACGCGCAGCTCCAGCCGATCGGCCTGCTCGCCCGTGTTGACGACGTTCACCGCCAGCGCGGGCGCGCCCTGCTCGCGCGACACCCGGGCGCCTTCCAGCGCGATCCGCCGCTGGGCCTGCCCCACGTGCGTCGCCAGCTGCACGGCGTAGCGGATGGTGGGCTCGATGCCCACGCGCCCGGCCCGTACCGCCGCCGCGCGCCCCTCGTCCACCGTCTCCACCATCATCACGCTCCAGTACGAGCCGCGCGGATCTGCC
Source organism: Longimicrobium sp. (assembly GCF_036388275.1). Classification (NCBI taxonomy): domain Bacteria; kingdom Pseudomonadati; phylum Gemmatimonadota; class Longimicrobiia; order Longimicrobiales; family Longimicrobiaceae; genus Longimicrobium; species Longimicrobium sp. The sequence goes on along the minus strand of NZ_DASVSF010000060.1, from coordinate 29,022 downwards.
TGGGGCACCTTCACCGTGTAGCTGACGGTGGCCTCTTCGCCCGGGGCCAGCGTAAGCCGCGACGGGCTGAACGTCACCCATCCCGCGTTGCTGCGGGCAGAGGAGCCGGCCTGGTCGTAGAACGTCTGGCCGTCCGCCAGGAAGCGGTAGTCCGTCTGGTACACCCGCGCCAGCTGCGGCGCGCTGCTGGTGTTGCGGACGCGGATGGTGCCCGTGTACTGCTCGCCGGGCGTGGCGGCGCGCTCCTCGAGCGTGCTGCTGACGACGCTGACCTGGGCGGTGGCGGCCGCGGGAAGCAGCAGCGCGGCGGCGATGGCGGAGATGAGCTTCATGATCCTGCGGAGGAGGAGAACCGAGGAAGGACGGCGGGCGCCGGGCGGCGCCCGCCGTGTCGCGAAAAGGCTCAGGCGCCTGCGGTGATGGTGTACGTCACCGTCTTGTTGCCCGCCGCCACCACGCCCGCCGCGACCGTCGCGCTCAGGCCGTACGAGATGGACAGCCCCGACTGGTCGACGTTGCTGATGCCGGTCACCACGTCCTGGTCCACGCTGGTCAGGTTCACCGACCCCGAGCTCGACGCACCGCTGGGGGCGGCGAGCTGCACCGAGAGGGTGACGTTGGCGGGCATGTTGGTGTCGATCCGTGCGGTGATCTTGCGGTTGGTCTGGTTGCTGGTGATGGCGTACGTGCCGGCGGCCGAGGCGGAGGTCAGCCCGCTGCCGGGGGTGGCGTCGTTGATCACCAGCGACGGCGAGCCCGAGACGCTGATCTCGTTGATGGCCGACACTTCGTAGCTGACGGACTGCGTGGCGGTCTGGGCCTGGGCGTCGGTGGCCGACAGGGCGGCGGCGGCGACGGCGAACAGGGAGGCGAAGCGGATGGTGGTCATTGTGGTGTTTCCTGATGGGGGATGAGTACTGCTCGGGGAGGGAAAGTGCCCCGGCGGATCGCCACCCAGTCGGGCGGCGGACGGCATCCCTTTAGTCCAGACTCGTGCCGCATCGCGCCAGACGCCGCAAGTCGCTGTTTTCCAACCGCTTGCGCCGCACTCTCCAATCGTGCGGCGTCGAGCATAAACGTACGATAATCGGCCACTCGGGATCGCACGCGTCGCTGAGAACGGCGTCACATGGGCGCAGCAGGCATGCATGCCCGAAATTCGGACACATCTCCGTCGGTCCGAGACGGGAACACGGGTCGCGCGGAGCGAGTCCGACTGATGGATTGCGGAAACACAGCTCACCTGGACCGGGTGAACCTGCCGCTGGGAAGCGAAAAGCCCCAGCTCGGGCCGCTGTCGCGTCCCGTCCGGGGCTTCACCTGCACCCGCACCGCACCTGCCGAAGTCACCCGATGTCATCCCGATGGAGCGGCCACGACCGGCCCGCCCGCGCACCATCGATGGCAGCGACTGAGGGATCCGCCACACACTCCGGGGTCGCTTCACCCTCGCGGAATTACAGATCCTATTGTCCGTTCCTCGACGCTGAACGCCGAAAAGCCTGAGGCCCGTCGTGAGCAGTCGTGGAAGCGGTCAGAGCACTGTGTGGTGGATCCCTCAGTCGCTGCGGTCGGCGGTGTGGATGCAGGCTCGCCGGGGCCGCTCCATCGGGATGACAATCCCGCGGTTCTCCCGTCGCAGCGCTCCTCGGTGGACGATGGGCGCCAAAAACCCCGGCGCGCATCGCACGCCGGGGCTGAATCATCTCACCGAATCGCCGTTACTTTCGCACTCACGCACTTCCGCACTCACGCCCTTCCCTTACACCCACTGCTTCCTCCGGAAATACCCGAACAGCAGCGCTCCCACGGCGAACATCAGCCCCAACGCCCAGGCGTAGCCCCACGGCCAGTGAAGCTCCGGCATCCGCTCGAAGTTCATGCCGTAGATGCCGGCGATCCACGCCATCGCCATCAGGATGATGGACCAGGCCGCCATCACCCGCATCGTCTCGTTCAGCTGGTTGGAGGCGAGCGAAAGCTGTCCCTCCATGGCCCCCGTCAACAGGTCGCGCAGGGTGTCGATCTCCTCGGCCACGCGGATGGCGTGGTCGTGCACGTCCTGGAAGTACGGCAGCATCTCCGGCTCCAGGAACGGGATGTCGCGCTTCAGGAGCGACCCGATCAGCTCGCGCTCCGGTCCCACCATCCGACGGAACAGCACCAGTTCGCGCCGCATGGAGAGCATCTCCTGCAGCGCCTCGTGCCTGGTCTTGCCGTCCGTTCCTTCCTCCAGCCGCCCCACACGTTCCGAAAAGTGGTCCAGCACGGGAAAGTAGCCATCCACCACCATGTCCAGAACGGCGTGCGCCAGCGTTCCCGCGCTGCGATAGCGGGCCGGCACCGCGCGCCAGCGGGCCAGCACCTCCTTCAATTCCTCGATCTTGTGGTCGTGTACCGTGATGACGTAGTTGTCGCCGATGAAGGCGTGCAGCTCGTTGAGCGCCATCCGGTCGCGCTTGCGGTTGATGCGCGCCGAATACACCACCAGGAAGTAGTACCCGGGATAGCGGTCGATCTTGGGGCGCTGGCGGCCGCGGACGGTGTCTTCGACGGCCAGCGGGTGGAAGCCCAGCTGGTGCCGCAGGAACTCGCCCTCCGTGCCCCCGGGGGCCGCAATGTCGATCCACAGCAGCGGCGGGTCTTCTGGCTGCTTGCCCTGCCGGCCGCGCTTGATGGCCGCCACGGCGTCGGTCAGGGCGATGGCGTGCACGCCGGTGACCGTTTCGGCGTACGCGCTGATGCGCGCCCGCGGCTCGACGGCCGAGGGGTCCTCGTACTCCGGGCCGAGGACGCTCTCGCTATCGAGCTGCGCGCCTGCGGTCATATCCGGGAACGGTGTCGGTGAGGGCGGCCGTCAGCAGCTCGAAGGCGCCGACCGCCACGTGCGGCATCCACACCCTCTCGTCGAACCCCAGCACCCAGGGCGACACCATCAGCAGAACGGCGCCCAGCGCGTCCATCCACAGGTGGGCGGGCATCGGCAGCTTGCGGACGACGCCCAGCTCGTAGTCGGTGAGCAGGCTGTACAGGATGACGCCCGCGCCCAGGGCCACGGGCGCCCAGGTTTCGGGGCCGCCGTCCGCAAAGCCCAGCAGCCAGGGCAGGCCCATCAGCAGCGCGCCGAGGGCGTAGTCGAGCATGCCGTGAACACGGGTGGGAATTCGCATGGCCTCGCCGGTGTGTGGTGCGTCGCTCCGTTGAACTGCGCGCGGGGCGTGCAAGCCGCGCGCCCTGCTCCGCGGATCAAGCTGTGTACAACCTTACGGCCAGGGGTCCACGACGGGCTCGGCGGGTGCGGCGAGGCCCGCGTCCGGGTGCAGCCAGGCGGCCAGCGCCTCCGTGCCGTCCACCACCCGCGGGCCCGAGCGGCTGAAGTACGCGCTGTGGCCGATGGCGGCCCGTCCCGCCGCGATGGCCTCCGGCGCGATGCGCGCCAGCGAGTCGCGGGCACGGTCGGCGTCGATGCGCGAGGCCTGCAGGTCGTAGCCGCAGGGGAGCAGGAGGAGGCGATCTGGATCGAGCCCGTCCGCCTGCTCCCACGGGATCTGCACCGAGCGCGAGCCGGCATCGCCGAGCAGGTTGTCGCCGCCCGCCAGCGTCACCATCTCGGGGATCCAGTGCCCGGGGGCGAAGGGCGGGTCCAGCCACTCCAGCGCCAGCACGCGGGGACGCGGCCGGCTGGCGATGGCCTCCTCCACGCGCCGCAGGCGTCCGCGCAGGCGCGCCACCGCCTCGTCCCCACGTTCAGGCTGGCCCACGGCATCCGCCACCTGCTGCATGGTTTGGAAGATCCCCTCCATCGTGTGCGCGTCCAGCGACACCACGCGGGGCGCGAACGGAAGCGCGGCGACGGCGTCGTTCACCGAGCCGGTGGGGACGGCGCACACCTCGCACACGGCCTGGGTGAGGATCACGTCGGGGCGGGCGTCGCGCAGGGCGGCGACGTCGATCTCGTAGACGCTGCCGTATTCCAGCATGCAGCGGCGCACCTCGGCGTCGATCTGGCCGCTGGTGAGCCCCGCGGGGTCGAAGCGCGAGCGGCTGAGCCGTGGCAGGTGCAGCGCCTGGGGCGGCCAGTCGCACTCGTGCGAGATGGCGACGAGGTGCTCCTGCAGGCCCAGGGCGTAGACGATTTCGGTGGCGCTGGAAAGCAGCGAGGCGATGCGCATGCCCGCAAACCTAAGCCGTCCCCCGCCGCTGGCAACCGTGGCGCCCGGCTGACTTGCCCGCGCGCGTGCGGAGAGCCTAGCTTACGCCGCTGACCCGTCCACCCGCCCGACCATCCCGAAGGCCCCCGATGCAGATCATCCGCGAGCCGCGCGTTACCGTGATTGCCCGGCAGGAGTTCGTGTATCCCGAGCACATCAACTGGGAAAGCGACAGCGACGTGCCGGGGGAGGTGGTGGCCGAGTTCGCCGGACGGCTCTGCTACCTGAGCTTCGGGGAGAACGCCGGGCTGGAGGGTGGGCACAAGAGCATTCCTGGACGAACGAGCAACGAGGCGTACCTGGCCAACATCCTCCAGGTGAAGCACGGCAGCGTGCTGGAGCATGCCGTCTGGACCCTGCTGATTGAGGGGGTCAGCCGCTCGTTGACTCACGAGTTGATCCGGCACAGAGCCGGATTCGGATTCAGCCAGGTCAGCCAACGGTATGTTGACGAATCCGATATCGCGTTCGTCTTGCCCCCAGAGATCCGCGAGGAATCCCGCGCATTCGGAATCTGGTCGGCAGCATGCGAGCAGACGCTCGAAGGCTACCGCGAACTGCTTGAGGAGCTTGCGGAGCAGGTCGGCGACTCCGGACCCGCCACCATGCGGAAGAAGCGCGCACGGCAGGCGGCGCGCTCAGTCCTCCCCAACGCGGCCGAGACCAAGATCGTGGTCACCGGCAACGCTCGCGCGTGGCGGCACTTCATGGAGATGCGCGGCAGCGGCTCGGCAGACATGGAGATCCGCCGCCTTTCCGGGCACGTGCTGAGGGCCATGCACCAGGAGGCGCGCCACATCTTCGGGGACATGCATCTGGTGCCGAGCCCGGATGGTGTGGACATGGTCGAGAGCCTTCACGCCAAAGTGTGACGTTCCAAGGAGATTGAGATGAGGTCGAGTCGGCTGACCTGCTTGATCGAGCGCGAAGGTGATGGGTTCGTCAGCCTGTGCCCCGAGCTGGACATCGCGAGCCAGGGAGACACGGTCGAGGAGGCGCACAGCAACCTTATCGAGGCCGTGGAGTTGTTCCTGGAAACCGCGCACTCGACGGAGATTGCCCGACGGCTGTCCACGCCACGCGCAGCACCGTAGCCACTTTCCACGCGCCCGTCGAGCAGGTTCACCCGCTACACTCTTCCCCCTCCCCGCCGGTCCGATGTAACTTGCAGCGTATTCCGGCCTTACACGCTGCATCGCAAGGTTGTCGCAAAGCATGCCCATTTCCCAGCACCACGCTCGCAACGTCACCGACCGGCTCGTACGCGGGCGCCCCGTGGACGAGGTCGTCGGCCTGCTGACGGATACGTCCGAGGAAGAGCGCCCCGTTCCGCCCCGCGTGCCCGGCCTGCGCGAGTGGAGCGCCGACGCGCACGTGCGGCGCGTGGAGTTCGTCGAGGGGCTGGGCGTGGAGATCCCGCACCTGACGGGAACTGCGCCGCGCGAGGACGCATCGGCCATGCGCGGGAGCATCGAGAACTACATCGGCATGGCGCAGGTGCCGGTGGGGCTGGTGGGGCCGCTGCGGGTGAACGGCATGCACGCGCGCGGCGACTTCTACGTTCCCCTCGCGACGTCCGAGGGCGCGCTGGTGGCCAGCCACGACCGCGGGGCGCACCTGCTGACCGCCGCGGGCGGCGCCGTGTGCCTGACGACGACAGAGCAGGTGCAGCGCGCGCCGGCCTTCGTCTTCGAGCGCATGGGCCAGGCGGCGCACTTCGCGGCGTGGGTCGTAGGCGAGTACGAGGCGCTGAAGGCGGCCGTGTCGCGCACCACGCGCCACGGACGGCTCACGGACGTGGGCACCCACATCGAGGGAAATCACGTCTACCTGGTGTTCGCGTTCCACACGGGCGACGCCGCGGGGCAGAACATGGTGACGTTCTGCACCGCCGCGCTGTGCGAGGAAATCCTGGCGCGCACGCCCGTGCAGCCGCGCTACTGGTTCCTGGAAAGCAACATGTCGGGCGACAAGAAGGCCACGGCGCTTTCCTTCATCCAGGGGCGGGGCCGCAGCGTGACGGCCGAGGCGTCCATCCCGCGCGCGCTGGTGGAGGAGGTGCTCCACACCACGCCCGAGCGGATGTCCGACTACTGGCGGGTGAGCTTCGTCGCGGGGGTGCGCACGGGGTCCATCGGCGTGAACGGGCACGTGGCCAACGGCATCGCGGCGCTGTTCCTGGCGTGCGGACAGGACGTGGCGTGCGTAAGCGAGGCGAGCGTGGGCGTCACCCGGCTGGAGGTGACGGACCAGGGGGATCTGTACGCGGCGCTCAGCCTGCCCAACCTGATCGTCGGTTCAGTCGGTGGCGGCACGCGGCTGCCCACGGCGCAGGAGTGCCTGCGCATCATGGACTGCCTGGGCGACGACCGAGCGTCGAAGCTGGCGGAGATCTGCGCGGCGCTCACGCTGGCGGGCGAGCTTTCCATCGTGGGCGCGCTCTGCTCGGGAGACTTCGCGCGGGCCCACGCCGCGCTAGGCCGCGGCTCCCCAGCCCGATGAACGTCGCGGCGGCTGCGGTGCCCGCGGGGCTCGCCGCGCGGATGTGGGCCTACCAGCGCGAGCGCTTTCCCATCGCCGCATACGTTCCGCTGATCGGCATCTCCGCGGTTTCCGCCGCCGGATTCTCGCGGGCGGCGCGGGGCCGTCCGGGGCTGCCCGACGCCGGCGTTCTCCTCGTAGGCTGCGCGACCGCGCTCGCCTTCTTCTTCCTTCTCCGCGTGGCCGACGAGCACAAGGACGCCGACGCCGACCGCCGGTTTCGCCCCGAGCTTCCCGTCCCGCGCGGCCTCGTCTCCCTCGCCGAGTTGCGGAAGGTCGGCGCGTTCGTCGCGCTCACCGTCCTCGCGGCCAACGCGCTGGTCGCCCCCGCCCTGCTGTGGGCGCTGGTTCCCGCCATCGCTTGGGCGGCGCTGATGGCTCGCGAGTTCTTTGCGCCCGACTGGCTGCGCGCGCGCCCCGCGGCCTACCTGCTCAGCCACATGGTGGTGATGCCGCTGCTGTTCGCCTACCTCACCGGGCTGGACTGGCTGGCCTCGGGCAGTGCGCCGCCGCGCGAGCTTCCGCTCTTTCTGGCCCTGGCGTTCGCGAACGGCATCCTTGTGGAAGTTGGCCGGAAGATCCGCGCGCCCGCGGACGAGCGTGAAGGCGTGGACACGTACACCTCCGCGTGGGGCGTGCGCGCGGCGCCGGCGGTGTGGCTCATTTGGCTGGTGACGGCTGGCGTACTCGTCTGGTTCGCGTCGTATCCCGTGAGCACGGCGCTTCTCACGGGGATCGCGCTGTCGATTTTCCTCGCCGCGTTCGCTGCGCCCGCGCTGCGCTTCCTCCGCACGCCGACCAGTGCCGGCGGAAAGCAGGTAGAGGTAGCGAGCGGGCTTTGGACCCTGGCCTCGTACATCCTGCTGGGCATCGTGCCGCTGCTGGTGCCGTGACGGACGCGGCCGTGCTCCCCTCGTTCGTCCTCGTCCCCGGCAGCGAGCCGGCGCCCGCCACGGCAATCGGTGGCAAGGCTCGCAACCTGGCCCTGCTCGCAGATGCCGGGATCGGCGTACCGCCGTGGATCGTGATCACCGCGGCCGCGTTCGACCGTCTCGTCTCGGCCGCGTTGACGGAGACCGATCCCGACATCGTCCGCACGCGAATCCAGTCGATGGAGTTGCCCGCGGACTTCCGTGCGGAGGTGGCGGGCGCGCTGACGGCCGCGGGACTCAGTCAGTCGCTGCTGGCGGTGCGGTCGTCCGCGGTGGATGAGGACGGGGCGGAAGCGTCGTTCGCCGGGCAGTTCGACACCGTCCTGGGCGTCCGCGCGGATGGAGACGGCGCGCTGTGGGATGCGATCCGGCGCGTGTGGGCGTCCGCGTTCAGCGCGCATGCGGTGGCGTATCGAAACCGGCACGGGGGCGTGCCTCCGCGCATGGCCGTGCTGATCCAAGCGATGGTGGACGCGGAAGCCGCCGGCGTGGCGTTTTCGGCGGACCCGGTGCACGGCGACCCGGCCACGGCCGTCGTCAGCGCCGTCTACGGCCTGGGCGAGGGGCTGGTGAGCGGCGACCTGGATGCGGACACCTACCGCGTCCGCTTCACGGGCGACGAGCCGGGGCCGGTGCAGACGCAGGTGGCGGAAAAGGACCGCGCGGTACGCCTTGAGCCCGACGGCGGCAGCAGGATGGTGGAGGTCGCCTGGGATCTGCGTGCGCGCCCCGCGCTCACGGACGACGAGGCGCGGCGGATCGCCACGGCGGCGCGCCGCTTGGCGGACCACTTCGGCGCACCGCAGGACGTGGAGTGGGCGCTCCCCGCGAAGGGCGACGGCGGCGAGCGGCCACTCTGCATCCTGCAGACGCGCCCCATCACCACGCTGGGCGAGCCCGCGCCGGAGCCGCCGCGGACCGTTACACCCGTGGCGGATGGCGAGGTGCGGCTGTGGGACAACAGCAACATCGTCGAGAGCTACAGCGGCGTTACGACGCCGCTGACGTTCAGCTTTGCGCGCTCCGTCTACGAGCAGGTGTACCTGCAGTTCTGCCGCCTGCTGGGCGTGAGCGAGCACCTGCTCGACGAGCACCGGCACGTGTTCGCCAACATGCTGGGGCTGATCGGCGGGCGCGTGTACTACAACCTGCTCAACTGGTACCGCGTGCTGGCGCTGCTTCCGGGCTACACCGTCAACCGCGAGTTCATGGAGCGGATGATGGGCGTGCGCGAGAAGCTTTCCGATCCGCCCGCCGTTGCAACGGTGGCGGGAAAGTGGGAAGACACGGGGCGCACCGTGAAGATGGCGTGGCGCCTGATCGCGGCGCAGCGCTCGCTGAAGCGCGAGGTGCCAGCCTTTCACGCCAGGGTGGACGCCGCGCTGAAGCCGCTGGCGGGCGTGGACCTTTCCACCCGCCCGGCGGACGAGCTGGCCGTCATCTACCGCGACCTGGAAGGCAAGCTGCTGCGCCACTGGCGTGCGCCGCTGGTGAACGACTTCTTCGCGATGATCTTCTTCGGCGTGCTGGTGCGCCTGGTGGAGCAGTGGCTCCCCGGCTCGCCGCCCACGCTGGCGAACGACCTGCTCGTCGGCGAGGGCGGCATCATCAGCACCGAGCCGGCCAAGCGCGTGCTGGCGATGGCGGAACGTGTGGCGGCCGATCCCGCGCTCTCCGCTGTGTTCGCGTCCAACACGGATGACGGGCGGCTCTGGTCGCGGCTGGGAACGGAGCCGGCGTTCGCCCCCTTCCATGGTGAGGTGCGCGCGTACCTGGACCAGTTCGGCGACCGCTGCGCAAACGAGCTGAAGCTCGAAACGCTGACCCATGGCGACGACCCGTCGTTCATCGTCCGCCTGATCCGCACCTATGCCCAGGCTGGCACGCGACAGGACGGCGGCCACCATGAAGCAGAGGTGCGCGCCTCCGCGGAGGGCACGGTCCGCCAGCGGCTGGGCGGGGTCCGCCGGCGCGTGTTCTTCGCCGTCCTCAACCAGGCGCGGACGCGCATTCGCGACCGGGAGAACCTGCGGTTCGAGCGGACGCGCGTGTTCGGCGCGGTGCGGCGCATCTTCCTGGGCATCGGCGCGCGGCTAGCGGAAACGGGGCGGCTGGACGATGCGCGGGACGTCCTGTACCTGCGCGTGGACGAAATCTTCGCGCACCTGGACGGCACGGGCGTCACGGCGGACCTGCGCTCCCTGTCCAGGCTGCGCCGCGCGGAGTTTGCCGCCTACGAGCGCGCCCCCGCCCCGCCGGACCGCTTCGAGACCCGCGGCCCGGCGGCGGACTACGTCGCGGCGCTCGTCCCCGCGGTGGCGCCTTCGGGCGAGCTGCGCGGCACCGGGTGCTCGCCGGGCGTGGTGCGCGCGCCGGTGCGCATCGTCCGCGACCCGCACCACGCGGGCGAGCTGGCCGGCCACATCCTGGTCGCGGAGCGCACGGACCCGGGGTGGACGCTCATCTTTCCCGCCGTGGAAGGGGTGCTCGTGCAGCGCGGGTCGCTGCTCAGCCACTCGGCCATCGTGGCCCGGGAGCTGGCGCTGCCGTGCATCGTGGGCATCCCGGGGCTGATGGATACGCTGCGCGACGGCGAGATGGTGGAGATGGACGGCACCGCGGGTACGCTGCGGCGGCTGGACGGGGTGGAGGGGTAGATGGGCGGCATCGACAGCCACGCCTCGTTCTCGTTCATCCGCTACGCCAGCGTCTGGGAAGATGCGGACGTGCTGTGCGAGGCGCTGGCGCCCGTCGCGCACGGAGGCCGGCTGCTCTCGATCGCCTCCGCAGGCGACAACGCGCTGGCGTTGCTGACGCTGGACCCGGCGGAGGTCGTCGCCGCAGACCTGAGCCCGGTGCAGCTGGCGTGCGTGGAGTTGAGGATCGCCGCCTTCCGGCGGCTGGAGCACGTGCAGCTGCTGGCGTTCCTGGGCGTGACGCCCTCGGACGAGCGGCCGCGGACGTACGGGCGGCTGCGGACGGACCTCTCGTCCTCCAGCCGCCAGTTCTGGGACGCGCAGCCGGACGCGGTGGCGGGCGGGGTGATCCACGCGGGAAAGTTCGAGCGCTACCTGCGGACGTTTCGCGACCGCGTGCTGCCGCTGGTCCATTCCCGCCACCGCATCGACCGGCTGATGACGCCCCGCTCGCGGGTGGAGCGCGAGGAGTTCTACGACCGCGAGTGGAACACCTGGCGGTGGCGGCTGATGTTCCGCCTGTTCTTCAGCCGCGCGGTGATGGGGCGGATGGGGCGCGACCCCGCGTTCTTTTCGCACGTGGAAGGCTCCGTGGGCTCGCGGATCCTGGCGCGCACCCGCCATGCGCTGACCGCGCTCCCCGTGCACACCAATCCCTACGCCGCCCGCATCATGACGGGCCACTACCCGCCCGAGGCCCTGCCCCGCTACCTGCGGCCGCAGTGGTTCGACGCCATCCGCTCGCGGCTGGACCGCGTGCGCCTGGTTCGCGGGCCGATCGAATCCGCCACGGACGGCCCCGTCGACGGCTACAACCTTTCCGACATCTTCGAGTACATGAGCCCGGCGGAGCACGAGCGGTGCTACGCCGCCCTGGTGGACCGCGCCGCGCCCGGCGCCCGGCTGGTCTACTGGAACCTGCTGGCCCCGCGCGCCCGGCCCGATGCGCTCGCGGGCGAGGTGAAGCCGCTGCGCGAGATGGCGGACGCGCTCCACGCGCGCGACCTGGCCTGGTTCTACGGCGCCCTGCACGTGGACGAGGTGGCGGCGTGATGGACGCGCTGCTTCCGCCGTTCGGCACGGTGGCGGGAGAGGTGGCCCGCGCGGCAATCGTCTCGGCCGTGCTGCTGCTGCTGTTCGCCGGGGCGGAGGTGTGGAAGCGGCTCGGGAATCCCCCTCCGGAGTGGACGCGCAAGCTGGTGCACTTTGGCGGGGGCGTGGTGGCGGCGGGGTTTCCCTGGGTCTTCGCCTGGCACTGGACGGTGCTCGTCCTGGGCTTCGCCTTCGCGACGATCATCTTCGCCAGCCGGCGGATGGGGATGCTGGGCAGCATCCACGGCGTCGAGCGGCGTTCGCAGGGTGGCATCTACTATCCCATCGCCATCTACCTGGTCTTTCTCCTGGCCGCGGACGAGCCCGTCTTCTACCTGATCTCGCTGCTGGTGCTGATGGTGTCGGACACCCTCGCCGCGCTGTTGGGGACGGAGTACGGACGGCAGTTCTACGCGGTGGAGACGGACCGGCGCAGCCTGGAGGGATCGGCCGCGTTCTTTTTGACGACCTTTCTGGCCGTGCACCTGCCGCTGCTGCTGCTGACCGACATCGACCGCGGCGCAAGCGTGCTGATCGCGGCGCAGATCGCGCTGACCGTCACCATCTTCGAGGGGATCAGCGTACAGGGCAGCGACAACCTGGTGGTGCCGCTGACGACGTACTTCCTGCTCTCGATCATGACGCCGCAGACGGCGGGGTTCGTGGCCCGGCAGCTGGCGGCGCTGCTGGTGATCACCGTCCTGGTGGGACTCCTGGCGTGGCGCTATCGGTTCGTCGCCATGAGCAGCGCCATGGGGCTGGCGCTGGGCGTGTACGGCGCCTACGCCATGGGGGGCAGCGAGTGGACCATCGCGCCGGGGCTGGCGGTACTGTGGTTCGCCGGCTTCTTCGCCGCCTCGCGCCGCGTGGCGCCGGACGCGCCGCAGACGTACCACATCCGTGGCCTGTTCTACGTGGCGCTGGTGCCCGTCAGCCTCTTCTTTCTGAACAGCGGGCTGGAGAAGCTGGCCCCGGAACGGCTCCGTCCCGCGTCGCCAGACCCGCTGTACGTGCCCTTCGTGGGCGTGGTGGCGGCCCAGCTGATGATCGTGATCCTGGCCCACGTGATCGACGTGGGGATGCGGCGGCGACGCGCGGCCGTGAGCCTGGCCACCAGCGGCGCCATCCTGGGGTTCGTCGCCGTCGTTCCCGTGGGGCTGGCGGTCGGCGCGACGGGGTTGACGGTGGAGGGACTGCTCGCCGCTGGCGTGATCTGCACGGTCAGCCAGGCGCTGTACCTGTCCGTGCGCCGCCTTCCCGCGTGGCCCAAGGTGCAGCCGTGGGACGCGCGGCTGCAGACGCTGAGCGCCGCCGTGGCGATGGCGCTGGTGCTGCCCTTGCACCTGTGGCACATCCGCGCGTTCGGATGATGTCGTCTCGCGCGTGCCTCTCCCTTGCGCTGCTCGCGGCCGCGCTGTGCGTCCCCGCGCCCGGATGGACGCAGTCCGCGGATTCGTCGCGCGTCGGGCCGACGGATTCCGCCACCGCCGACACGCCGTCGTCCCGCTGCATGGAAATCCACCTGCGCGAGGCGGCGCACCTGAATCGCGAACGGATGCCGCGGTACTCCGGGCTCACCGGTGGACGGTCGCGCGGCATCTCGCGGCGGCTGATCTGGACGGAGCGCCTGGCCATTCCCGTCGCCTGGTACGTGGACTGGCGTGCGAGGAACTTCCTCCGCGCGGGCATCCGCGTTACCTGCGACGACTTCGTGCCGATGGCGCACACGCCGGCCTTCCGTGAACGCATCGCCGATCCGCCGCCGCTTTCGTCTTTCACGCCCAGCGACCCGCGGCGCATCCGACGGACGATCGGCGACGCGCACCGGTCGGGCGGCTTCCCGGCGGCGTCGACCGTGATCGAACGCGAGATCCGGCTGCTGCAGACCATGCCCGCGTTCCACTGCATGACGCGCCACCTGCTGGAATCGGCGCTGCGCATCAGCAACCAGGCGCCGATCTACGAGGCGCAGGCCCGGGAGCGCGGCCTCCGTTCGCCCGGCGGCGTGTCGCAGCTGATGCTGAACCTGCACCTGTCCACGCTCGGCGAAGCCGCCACGCTGGACCGCCGCGCCGCGCCGCTGCAGGCGGAGGGCATCCCCATCATCTGCCAGGACGTCCCGCCCATCCCGCCCACGGCCGATTCGCCGCACCCGCATCCCTGACCAGGGGCGCGCCGGATGACCGACCTGCAGGCATGCTCGGTGCCGCCCTCCCGAGCCAGGCCGAGCGCGCGTGGCCGCCCCGTCAGGGCACGACCTCCACCCGGTGCACCAGCATCACCGTGTCGCTCTCGGCGCATTCCGGGTCGCCCTGGCACGACATGGCGAGCACCGCCGCCGGGGCCCGGCCCAGGCGCACCGTTCGGCCCACGAGGTCGGCGCGCTCGCACAGCTCCATTGCCCCGATCTCCTCTCGGCGCACCCCGCCCGCCTCCACCTGCAGGTAGCACCCACGGTCGCCCAGCGTCAGCTCGCGGACGACGACAGCCGAGTCCGCTCCTGCGCCGGCCGAGTCCGCCCCTGCGCCGGCCGAGTCCACCCCTGCGCCGGCCGAGTCCGCGCGTGCGGCGCCGCCCCCGGCGTCGCGGGGGCCACATGCGGCGGCACAGAATGCCAGGGTGAGAACGCATGTCGCGGGAATGCGCATGATGTCGCTCCGGGGGGTGAGAGGGATCCTGCGTCTGCGGAAATCGGCCATGGTGCAGTAACGTGGTCGTATCCCTCGGCCCGCGCCATCCCGAAGTGTCATCCGTGCGATCGGCGGTGTTTCCGCGCGCCCGGCGTCGTGAAGCATAAGCCGAGGCGCGCCATCGACTTTCGTGGGAAGCAGGCCATCCTTGCCATGAGCTACCCGCTCGGGCACCCTGCCACCGCCGCCCGCGCCCCCGCTGGTCCGCTGCTTGCCTCCCCGCCGCCGAATGACGAGCAAGAACACGGTGGCGCGGTGGATGGGGGCGGCGGTGGGCGCGGGGGCGGCGGTTGGGGCGTACGCCGTGGCGGTGGAGCCGCTGTGGCTGCAGGTGACGCGGCCCCGGATTCACGTGCGCGGGCTGCACCCGGACCTGGAGGGGTTTCGCATCGCCCTGTTGACGGACATGCACGCCGGCGGCGGAACGCCCCTGTGGCTGATCCGCCGCGCGTGCCGGCTGGCCATGGCCGAGCGCCCGCACCTGGTGGCGCTCACGGGCGACTTCGCGCACGACAAGGCCAAGAGCTTTCGGCCCGTGCTGGACGCGATGTCCGGGCTTTCGGCCCCGCACGGGGTGTGGGCGGTGCCCGGAAACCACGACCACACGGTGGGGATCGACCGCTGGCACGCGGAGCTGGAGGGGCACCCGGTGATCCGCAACCTGACCAACGCCTCGGAGTTGCGGCGGGTGGGCTCGGCCACCCTGTGCGTGGCCGGGGTGGACGACTATCGCGAGGGGCAGCCCTCGCTGCGGACGCTCCCCCCGCCGGAGGACCGCGACTTCACCCTGCTGCTGGCGCACAACCCCGACCAGGCGGAGCACGCCCGCCGCGCGTACGACGCGGTGGACCTGATCGTGAGCGGGCACACGCACGGCGGCCAGGTGCGGCTTCCGTTCGTGGGCGCGGTGAGGAACCCGGCGGAATTCGACGAATTGTACGAAGAGGGCCTGCGGCGCCGCCCGTGGACGCAGGTGTACACCTCGCGCGGGGTGGGCACGGTGGGCCTTACATTGCGCTTTCTCTGCCGCCCCGAGGTGGCCGTGCTGGAGCTCACGGCGGCCCCGCGTCCAGCCCGAGATTCGGCAAACGTTTGAATCCACGAACGGCCCGCCTCTTGCACGAGAGGTGGCGAAATCAGTCCGGGGGCGGCGCGCGACGGAAGGCGGCGTGCCCGGCGTGGGACCGGATTCCGTCGTAGCGGAGAGGGGACTGATGTCGCGACAGACTGGGGTGGTCGAGTTCTTCAAGGACGACAAGGGGTTCGGCTTCATTCGTCCAGACGATGGCGGAAAGGACGTGTTCGTCCACCACTCGTCGATCCAGATGGAGGGGTTCAAATCCCTGAAGCGGGGCGACCGGGTGGAGTACGACATCCAGGAGGATCCGAAGGGTCCGCGCGCCAACAACGTGACGCGCGTGGCCGAAGGCTGAGCCTCCATCGTCCGCGTACCAAGGAGCGGCGCCGTCCACCCGGACGGCGCCGCTCTTCGTTGGGCCCTCACCGGGCGGCGCTGACACGCGTCACTTCAGTTGAGTGCTCCTATAAACCCTTGACGCGCAACAGCTTGTCATCCTGAGGCCCAGGCGCGCCGTACTCACCCTCCACACCATCCCTCGCGGGCCGAAGGATCTTGCCGCGGATGCCTTTCAGCCCGGGCGCGGCAGCGGGCACTGTCGCCGAGGCCTCGGCTCCGCGGGGGCCCTCACCCGGCCGCGCTGAAACGCGCGCCACCCTCTCCCACAAACAGCGTGGGAGAGGGGGTACACTTCACCTTTCGGCGCGTGGACACACGTCATTAAACGCGTCGTGCCTATCGTTGTCATCCCGATGGAGCGGCCACGCGCAAATCGCGGCAACACCACACTTTGCAGCGACTGAGGGATCCGCCACACAGTCCTCGAAGCGCACGCGAACTTGAGCCTGCGCCGCAACTTCGTGAGCGGGTGAACCCGCCGCTGGAAACGCGGAAAGCGACAGGAGCCGCCGTTCTCTCTCTTCGAATTGCCGGGCAGTTCCGGGCTCGTTCCACGGACAGAAGAAACAGTCTGCGTGCATCCGCGAAGCTGGAGCGTCACGCGTGGTGTGTGGCGGATCCTTCAGTCGCTGCAAGTTGTTGCGCAGCGTCAGGTTGCGCTTGGCCGCTCCTTCAGGATGACATCCGCGGAGTCATCGGATGGCTCCCCTCCTTGACGTCGCCCGTCCGCGATCACCCGGCGCGGCTATGGGACGAGGATGATCTTTCCGAACTGGCCGCCGGCTTCTAGGCGCTCGTGCGCCTCGCGTGCCTGATCCAGCGGCATCACACTGTCGATCACCGGGCGAATGCGTCCGGCGAACACCGCGCGCAGCATGTCCTCGAACTCCGAGCGCGACGCCATCGTGGTCCCGATCACCTCGATCTGCTTCCAGAACACCGACCGCACGTCCAGCTCCACCTTCGGACCCGCCGTGCCCCCGTACGTCACCAGCCGCCCGCCGCGCGCCAGGGAACGCACCGACCCGGCCCAGGTGGCCGCGCCGACGTTCTCGACCACGACGTCCACGCCGCGCTTGGCCGTGTCCTTGTACACCGCCTTCGCCCAGTCCACCTCCAGCCGGTCGTAGACGAAGTCCGCCCCTAGTTCCCGGAGGCGCGACACCTTATCCACCCCACTCGTCACCGCGAAAACGCGCGCCCCCATCATCCGCGCGACCTGTACGGCGGCTATAGCGGTGCCGCCGGATGCGCCGATCACCAGCACGTCCTCGCCCGGCTTCAGGCGCGCGCGGGAGACGAGGGCGCGCCACGCCGTCTGGTACGAGATGGGGAGCGCGGCGGCCGCCTCGAAGGAGAGGTCGTCGGGAATGCGGTACGCGTGGTCCGCATCCACGGCGACGAATTCCGTGAATCCCCCGTCCGTGTGCTCGCCCCAGATGCGGTATCGTTCGCACATGGAGTGCTCCCCGCGCGCGCAGTCGCGGCACTGGCCGCACCAGAGCGAGGGATTGATCACCACCCGCTCGCCCATCCGCCCCGCATCCACCCCGTCGCCAGCCTCGACGATCACCCCGGCGACGTCGGAACCGCCCACGTGCGGCATGGTGGTTTCGATGGGAATGCCGCGCCGCACCCACAGGTCCAGGTGGTTCAGCGCCGCCGCGCGCACCTCCACCAGCACCTGGCCGGGGCCGGGGGACGGGCGATCGACCTTCTCGATGCGGACCACCTCGGGGCCGCCGTTGTCGTGAAAGATGGCCGCGCGCATCTGCATCATCAGGGGGGGACGGGGGACGAGTGCTTGGATGGGGCGCGGAAGGTAGGAGCACGTTGGGAGGGCGGCAACGGACGGCGGCGCCCCGCCCTGTCGCGCCATCCGTCCCCCGCTTAGTTTGCGCCCCCATGAAGTACGCCAACGCGGAAGACCGCCTGAACCCGCTGCCGCCGGAGGACGCGGACGAAAGCACCCTCGGCGGCTACATGGCCATCTACGGGCGCTCCGCCGCGTTCGAGGGGATGGACGGCGAGCCCTACACCGTCGGGCTGGAAACGGAGCCGGCGGACGGCGGGTTCGCGGGCTACCTGGTGTTCATCCGCTGGGCGCAGACCGGCACCGCCATCATGGGCCACCTGGAGACGGGCGACCTGGTGCACGCCGCCACCGCGGACGAGGCCCGAAGCCTGCTGGAGGCCCTGCCGCTCGCGCAGGCCCGGGCCGTGCTGGATGAGACCATCGCACGCAAGCGCGCCGACGACCACGCCTGACGGCCGGCGCCACACCGATCCGCATCACCCCGAGTTTTCGATGCTCAAGACGAGCCTGCTGCGCCTTAGCGAGAGCCCCACGGCCAAGCGCATCATCACCCGCGCCCCCCTGTCCCGCGGCTTCGCCGCGCGCTTCGTGGCCGGCGACACGCTGCAGGAGGCGCTGGACGCCGCCCGCGCCCTGAACCAGGCCGGGCTGAGCGTGTCGCTGGACTTCCTGGGCGAGTCCGTGGCCGACCGCGCCGAGGCGGAGAAGGCCGCCGACATGGCTGTCCACATCCTGGAGTCCATCACGCGCGAGGGGCTGAACGCCAACCTCTCCATCAAGCCCACGCAGCTGGGGCTGGACATCGACGAAGCGTTCTGCCGCCGCAACGTGGAGCGCGTCCTTTCCCGCGCCCGCGAGCTGGGCAACGGAGAGGGCGAGATCTTCGTGCGGATGGACATGGAGAGCAGCGCCTACACCGAGCGCACCATCGCCCTGGTAGAAGGCTTGTGGGCTGACGGGTTCCGCAACGTGGGCACGGTGCTGCAGTCCATGCTGCGCCGCACGGCCGACGACGTGGAGCGGCTGATCAGACTGGGCTCGCGGGTGAGGCTGGTGAAGGGCGCCTACCAGGAGCCGGACTCGGTGGCCTTTCCCGACAAGGCCGACACCGACCGCATGTACGTCGAGGAGATGAAGCGCCTGCTGGAGGCGGGGCACTACCCGGCCATCGCCACCCACGACGACGCCATCATCGACGCCACCCGCCGCTTCGTCTGGGAGCGCGGCATCGCCAAGGAATCGTTCGAGTTCCAGATGCTGTACGGCGTGCGCCGCGACCTGCAGACGCAGCTGCGCGAAGAGGGGTACAACGTGCGCGTGTACGTACCCTTCGGCGACTCGTGGTATCCGTACCTGATGCGCCGCCTGGCCGAGCGCCCCGCCAACGTGCTGTTCATGGCGGGGAGCGTGGTGAAGGAGGCGCGCGCCGGCGGGAAGAGCCTGGCCAAGCCCGTGGCGCTGGGCGCCGGCGTGGTGGCGGGGATCGCGGCCGTGCTGGCCTGGCGCCGCGGCCGGCGGTAGCCGTGGGCCCCATCCGGTACAAGCTCCGCATTCCGGAGCCCCACACGCACCTGCTGGGCGTGGAGATGACGGCCGAGGGGGTGCACGGCCCGGCGCGGCTGGTGATGCCCTCGTGGACCCCCGGCAGCTACCTGATGCGCGAGTTTCCGCGCAACGTCATGCAGATGGAGGCCGCCGACGGCGCGTGGCGGCCCCTGCCCTTCCGCAAGACCGACAAGAACACCTGGCTGGTGGACGCTCCCCCGGACGGCGTGCTGCGCGCCCGCTGGGTGGTGAACGCCGACGAGCTGACGGTGCGCACCAGCCACGTCGACGCCTCCCACGCGTACGTGAACGGCGCCAGCGTCTTCTTGTACGTCGAGGGGCGCCAGGACGAGCCCGTCGAGGTGGCCGTGGAGCCGCCCGCGGGGTGGCGGGTGACGACGGCCCTGGAGGAGGCGGGCGAGAACGTGTTCCGCGCGGCTGGCTACAACGAGCTGGTGGATTCGCCGATGGAGATCGGCACGCACGCGCTGGTGGAGTGGGGCGTGGACGGGGTGCCGCACCGGTACGCGGTGTGGGGCCGCGGCAACGCCGACCCGCGGCGCCTGGCGGCCGACACCACGCGCATCGTGCTGGCCGAGCGCGAGCTCTTCGGCGGCGGAGTGCCGTATCCGCACTTCACCTTCATCCTTCACCTGGCCAGCGGCGGCGGCGGGCTGGAGCACCGCAACAGCACCTCGCTGCTGGTGGACCGCTGGAGCTTTCGCGGACAGGCGTACGAGGGCGTGCTGGGGCTGGTGGCGCACGAGCTCTTTCACGCGTGGAACGGCAAGCGGCTGCGCCCGGCGGTGCTGGGGCCGTTCGACTACACCCGCGAGGCGTACACGCGCGAGCTGTGGGTGGTGGAGGGGTTCACCACCTACTACACCGACCTGGTGCTACGCCGCGCGGGGCTGATCCCGCCCCTGCGGTACCTGGACAAGCTGGCGGAGCAGATCACCCGCTTCGCGCAGCTTCCCGGGCGCGCGGTGCAGTCGCTGGAAGATTCGTCGTTCGACACCTGGATCAAGTTCTACCGGCCGGACGCCAACACGCCCAATGCCACCATCTCCTACTACCAGAAGGGCGCGCTGGTGGCCCTGCTGCTGGACATGGAGATCCGGGCGCGCACCGGCAACGCACGCTCGCTGGACGACGTGCTGCGCCTGCTGTGGGAGCGCTGGGGCGCGCGCGACGTGGGGTTTCCCGAGGGCACGGTGGAGGCCGTCGCGGCCGAGGTGGCTGGGGCGGACCTGTCGGAACGGTTCGACGTGTGGCTGCGGAGCACGCAGGAGCTGGACTACACGGGTTTGCTGAACACCGCCGGGCTGGTGCTGATGAGCCCGCGGGAGGCGCGGGAGCGGGGCATTGCGCCCGGCGGCCACCCCGACGCGCCGGGTGCCGCCCCCGTGCCGCGGGAGCCGCGGACCGGGCTGCAGCTGAAGGCCGAGGGCGGCCGCACGGTCGTCTCGAACGTGCAGGCGGGGAGCGCGGGGTGGTCCGCGGGGGTGAACGCCGGCGACGAGCTGGTGGCGCTGGACGGATTTCGCATCGCCGCGCCGGATGCGCTGACCGCACGGCTGCTGGAGGCGCCCGAGGGCACCCGACTGCCGCTGACCGTCTTTCGGCGCGACGAGCTGCTGACGCTGTCCCTTCCGGTGGTGATCGGGCCCCCACAGCAGCTGCTGCTGCGCCCGTCGCCCACCGCCACCCCCGAGCAGAAGCGGGTGTTGTTCGACTGGCTGCGGATGGACGCGGTGGGCGCCGGCCAGCCCGCCCCCGCCCGCCCGGACGGGCCGCGCGCGAACTTCGGCCCGGTGCCCGAGCCGGGCCGGGGTTGACGACTCGCCGGTGTGGCTAGCGGAGGTCCTTTACCAGGAACAGCCCCGTGCCCGCGAACCCGCCCACCCCCACCCCGATGATTGTCTCGATCACCGGGCTGAGGCCGAACGCGTCGTTGTCGCGCTCGGTCATTCCGTACGCGAACCCCACCACCCCGCCGATGGCCATTCCCAGAGCGGCGTGGCGGGCGAACGAGACCAAGCGGTCCGGGTCGCTCGGGCGCGTGAGCTCATAGCGATTGGGCCGCGCCAAGTCAGGGTTCGGGCGGAGGAGCACGCCCAGCGGCGCAGGCGCGGGAGCTGCCGCGCGAGCCGCGTCGGCCGGCGCCGGTGGGACGGATGGGGCCGCCGCAGCGTCTGCGGACGGGAGGATCGCGGTCTGCGCGGCGACAGGCGCGCTTGCCAGCGAAAGCGCGGCGGCGAGGCATAGAGCAAGGGGCATTCGCATTGGGTAGCCTCTACTCAGGGTTCGGGTGGATTTCCGCTCTGCGCCGGTCGGGGGACGCTGTGGCGGTGCGCGGGCGTGGAGCGCTACACGAGCGCGGGTTACACTCGAACAGCGCTCAAGGGCCTCGTACGCGTGACGCAAATCGCGGCCCGGTGCGGATCTGACGTTTCTGATGTGTCGTGGCGCCAGGGAACGGCGTAGGGGCAGCGGGGGTGAGAGCGGGCATGCCGGCGGCCTGGGGTTGACGGGGCCGAGGCGAAACGTTAGGATTGTTGCTCTCTGGCGGGCTTTGGTCTGCCGGGGCCGGGAGTTCGGGACGTGGCGCAGCCCGGTAGCGCACCTGAATGGGGTTCAGGGGGTCGCCGGTTCAAATCCGGCCGTCCCGACTAGCGTAAGTAAAGGCCCTGCAACGGTTTCGTTGCAGGGCCTTTTCGCGTGTTGCACCGCGCAAGTGCGCGATGGTGTAAGTAGTGGTGTAACTAAGAGGCTTTAGAGCACGTACGGGAGACCCACCTGAAGCCGAATCAGGTGCCGTCCAGTTCACGCCGCCAGCCGACTCCGGCGCACCCCCCTCCGCCCCCATGCCCGACCGCAGCTGACCGCACCCGGGCGCGTCACGGCGGATTTCGCGCGGATCCGTGCGCGATTGCGCTGCTGGTAATCATCCTGATCGACCACGACGGCCAGTTGGCGGCACCTGAGCTGCTAGTGCGCCCGCTCAATGCCTGGTGGTGAATTGGCCGTTGTAGGAACGTAGTCCGCCATACGTGTTCGAGCCGTTGTACATCACGTAGTGCAGGTGCGGTGTCGTGGCGCCCACGCTGCCAACGTAGCCGATGTGGGTGCCCGCGGTCACCGACTGGTTCACGGTCACCTGGATTCCGGTCAGGTGCAGATACCCGCTCCACCAGATCCGTCCGCCGGAGTTGTGTTCGATGAGGACCGCCCCGGATCCGCCGCCCGGCGCGACGCTGCCGCCGTAGTTCACCACCCGGCCGGGCGCGGTGGCATACACCGGCTTCCCCGCATCGGCTCCGTTTGCCTGGTTGGCGTCCCAGGCGTACGTGTCATCGGCGCCCGCCACGCCGCCGCCCGCGCGGTGGTAGCCCGTCTTGTGCTGGCAAAAATCCCAGGTGGGGAACGTCGCCCAGGAGCACTGCAGGCTGTAGGGTCCCACGACCGGAGAAACCGCGGGTGGCCTGCAACGCTTGGGCATCTCCCAGAGGATGCCGTTCCCATACGGGTAGGGACCTCGATAGATGACCAGGGCGCAGTCATCCTGAATGGCGAGCCACGCACTGGGGTTCCCTGCGGTGTTGGATGCCCACAACGGTTGAAGGGCGCCGTTGTATGCCACCAGGTTGCCGTCGTGCTGCATCTGAAAGATGCTCGTGCCGCGGCCCAAGGTGTTGGGCGCCACCCACAGCGCGCCCACTCCGTCGTACTCCACCACGTTCCCGTCCGTCTGCAGAACCAGCATTGCCTCGCCGTTGCACGAGCGAACCCACTGATCGGGGCGCAGTCCCTCGCCGGGCAGCATCTGGCCGCACTTTGCGGGTGCCGTCAGGGCACGCGGGACCGCGCCCGCGGCAGAGGCGGGGCCAGCGGGGCTCCCGGTGTCCCGGCACCCGGACACGGCCACCAGCGCGAGCGCCAGTAGCATGGAGTTCCTTCGATGAAGCGCGCCGCCGCCGCGTGCGGGTGTCTGGGCGAGTGGGCGGCTCAACAGGGGGGTGAAGCGCATGAGAATCCCTCCGGTCACGGGTGAGATGTGCCGCCGCGAGTAGCGGTCGGCGTGGTCGCGGGGCCTGTCTCCACATTGTCAGCGTGGACGAGGCGGCTAAATTTGTCGGCCCCGAAGGTACCTTACATCACCCGATCTCATGTGTCCTTCATGGAAACCTCATGGACACCCAACGCTTCGATTAGGCCACACTGCGTGCTCGTGACCCTAGGCTCGCCAGCGGCGCTCACGATTAGTGGAGAGCCCCATATCTTCACGAACAGCAAGCACTTGGCTCTGCTCGCCTATCTGATCATGGAGCCGGGTGAGTACCGGCGCGAGCAGCTCACCCGGCTGGTTTGGAGTTCGGTCTCATCCGGCTCTATCGACACCGCTCTGTCGGAGCTACGCGCTGCATTCGGTCTGGAAGTGATCCCTCCACGCGCCCGCACGATCGCGCTGGACCCCGCGCTCGTAGAGATGGATGCGCTCCGGGTTCTGGCCGCGACGACGGATCCGGAGTCGCGCGCGGACGCCATCGTCCTGTACCGCGGCCCCTTCCTAGAGAGCTTCAACGCCCGGGGCAGTGCCGATGGATTCATCCGATGGGTGGAGCGGACGAGGGGGAGGGTGGAGGAGGCATTCCGGCAGCTGTGCGAAGCGGAGTGTGAGTGGGCCGCGGGCCACGGAGATTGGCGGAGGGTGCTGGAGGTAGCAAAAACAGGATTGAGGAAGAGCCCCGGCTGGAGCGGTGGAGAGCGCTGGCGCGAAACTGCCGCCCACGCGATGCGCCCGGTGCCGCCCACTCCGGAAGTCGCGGAGGAGCAGGTCGCCGGGATTCCGGCCGCCGCGGAGCCTGCGGCGAGTCCCAGAAGTGTACCCGGAGGCCAGCCTTCCCATACGTTTGGGCTGACCTGGGCCGGTATCGCGACGGCCCTGCTGGTTGTCTTGGGCGTTCTGGTCATCCGGGGAAAGCAGCCATCCCACTTGCCGGTGCGCATGCCGCCCATCCGCGCCGGGCAACTGCCCGCGCCCGGATCACCGATCCGCACGCTTTCCGATTGGGTACGCACGGATGGGCAGTGGATCTATTACCGCTACGAGCGCTACATGCCCGCCGCCTGCCAGCATGAAACGCAGGCGGTGGGGAACTTTGGCCGGAACGGCTGGACGAAGGGGATTCCAGTGGTCTGCCTTAACGGCACCTGGTTGGCTGTGGACGGGGAGCGGCTGATCAGAAAATTCTCCCTCGCGCCGGAGACCACCTACTGCCTGCAGTTCCTTTACATCGAAGACCAGACCTCCTTCTATAGTCAGCACGGCCCCGAAAACGCCCCTGGCCTCGATTCTATCAGGGTGGTTGCCCCAGGCGGCGAATACAACATCGGCTTCGCTGTCCTCCGTACCGCACCTGGGGAGTGGCACATCGAGCTGACCCACCGTTACCCAAGTAGTCGTTGCTGAAACGGAGCAGCGTTCGCTGAAGTGCTCTACGCGGACGGCGCCCCTGCGGGGTGCAACGGCTCGGGGAACGCCGCCACCTGCCCCTTTTCGTTGTCGGCGGGGAGCCAGAGCGAGAAGGTCGCACCCTCACCCGGCTCGCCCGACACCGTGAGGTCACCGTCCAGAAGGCGGGCGATCAGCCGGCTGATCGCGAGGCCCAGGCCGTGTCCGCTCGCCTGCGCGGCGGAATGCAGCCGGTGGAATTCGCCGAAGATGCTTTCTCGCGCTTCGGGCGGAATCCCGGGGCCGGTGTCGCGCACGTGAGCCGCGACCCACCTGCCCGGGCCCGGCGGGGTGCCGCCCGCATCCGTTCCGATCCAGAGGGTGATGCGGCCGGGAGCCGGCGTGTACTTGATCGCGTTGGTGAGGAGGTTGCCGAGCACTTCGCGCACCCGGACCGGGTCCGTGTAGACGGGCACCGGTGCGCCACCCTCCCAGACAAGCACGTGCCCCGCGGCCTCGGCCACGCCCCGATGGTCGTCCAGCGCCTCCCCGGCCACCGCCGCAAGGTCCACCGGCGCCCGGTGCACCGGCAGGCCGCCGCTTTCCGCGAGCGACAGGTCCAGGAGGTCGGTGATGATCGCCAGGGCGCTGCGAATACCACGCCGGACGCCGGCCACGAGCTTCGCCTGCTCGGGGAGGAGCGTGCCGCGCAGCTCCAGCTCCAGGAGCTGCGCGAATCCATCCGCCGCGCCCAGCGGGTTCTTGACGTCGTGGGTCACCCCACGGAGCAGGCGGGTCCGCGCCACCGTGGCCTGTGTAACGGCGAGCAGGAGCTTCTCCTGGGCGAGCACGGCGTTCCTCGCTTCGGTCGTGTCTCGCAGCACCACCGTATAGACCCGCTCACCTCCCACCTCCAGCTTGGAAATGGAGGCCTCGGCCGGAAACTCCTCCCCGTTCTTGCGGCGGCCGGCAATTTCGTGCCGGTGTCCCATCCGCCGCGCGACCTCGGGTGACTCGCCGAACGCGCGGACGTGCTGCTCGTGCACGGCACGGGCGCGCTCGGGCAGGAGCACGGCGAGGGACTGGCCCATGATCTCGCCCTCACGGTACCCGAAGATGTGCTCCGCCCCTTCGTTGAAGAGGATGACCCGCTGGGCCTCGTCTACCGAGATGATGGCTTCGGCGGCGATGCCGATGATCCGCGAGAAGCGTTCTTCCGAAAGCTCGGCGGCCGCGAGGGCGCGCTCGGCGTGCCGCATCAGCCGCGAGTTGTCGATGGCGATCGCGACGCGTGCGGCGAGGTCTTCGCCGAGCACCAGGTCCCGGGGCGTGAACGAGTCGCCGTGATTGGGGCTGACGTAGGTGATGGCGCCGAGCACGTCGCCCCGCGCCACGAGCGGAATCGTCATGAACGACCCGATCTCGAGCGCGCGCAGCAGGGCCAGGTTCTTCGCCGACCGCGCCGCGGCGACGAGCATTTCGTCGGTCACGGGAAACACGACCTGGCTCCGCCGGGTCCGCATGGCCGACGGAACGCCCAGCGGATCGTCGCGCAGGGGCGGCCACCCCTCCAGGAGCTGCTCCGCCAGTGCCTGCTTGTCAGCGTCCGGGTGGATGATGGCGAGCCGCCGCATGTGGCCGGCCTCCATCAGGTCCACCATGCACCACGAGCCGAGATGCGGGAGGGAGAGGCGCGCCACCGTCGCAAGCGTCGTCTCCACGTCCAGCGAATCGGCCAGGAGCCGGGTCGCCTCTACCAGGAAGGAGAGGTCCCGCTCCCGGGTGGGCGACGGCGGGTGGTCGGGTGAGGTCATCCAAAGATCATCGAAAGCCGAGCGCCCGTGCGGAGTTCGCTCGTGAAAGGCGCATTCTCGTACCGCGGGGCGATGCACGTATCGCACCGGTCACGAGCGGCCGGCACCGCGGGGAACGTCTTGCCCGCGGGCCCTCCCGGCACCACGTCTGCCCCACCATGGCCGCCACGAACGTTTTGCTACGCAACGATTTGAGCTTCTTGTTGACCGCGTGGTAAATGTTGGCTATCCTACGTTGCACAGATGGTCAACAACGATCGCGCGGCACGCCCGGTTGCGGTGCGGGAGGTCGCACCGGCCGCTGCGGCTCGATACAAAGGAAGCTCTTGTCCGATGATGGCTCGACGATAAACGCGCTCCGCATTCGCTCCCTCTTCGCCCGCCCGGCGCGGCCGGGGCGGGACGAGCTTCTTTCCGGCCCATGACCCGTGCGCGGCCCTGCAGTGCCTGCTGGAGCTGGCGCCGGGAGAAACGCGCGAGATCGCCGTCCTTCTCGGCGCGGCGGAGGGCGAAGCGGCGGCGCGGCAGGCCGTCCTCCGCTACCGCTACCGCGACCCGGCCGCGGCCGCGGCGGCCGCACGGGCCAGCGTGGCCGCGGCCGCGTGGGCGGAGCGGCTGTCCGTGATCACGGTGCGCACGCCGGACCCGGCGTTCGACGCCATGGTCAACCGCTGGATGCTGTACCAGGCCCTCGCCTGCCGCATGTGGGCGCGCTCCGCGCTGTACCAGAGCAGCGGGGCGTACGGCTTTCGCGACCAGCTGCAGGACGTCCTGGCCTTCGTGTACGCGGAGCCCGCGGTGGCGCGGGAGCACCTGCTGCGCGCCGCTGCACGGCAGTTCGTGGAGGGCGACGTGCAGCACTGGTGGCACCCCCAGTCCGGCCGCGGCGTCCGCACCCGCTTTTCCGACGACCTGGCGTGGCTTCCCTACGTGGTGGACGGCTACGTGAAGGTGACGGGTGACGGGGCGGTGCTGGACGAGTACGTCCCGTTTCTCACGCTCCGCGCGCTGGAGCCGCACGAGCACGAGGTGTACGACCTTCCCGCGGTGACGGACGAGCACGCCTCCGTGTACGAGCACTGCCTGCGCGCGCTGCGGCGTGCGTGCACCACGGGCGCGCACGGCCTGCCGCTGATCGGCATCGGGGACTGGAACGACGGGATGAGCCGGGTGGGGGTGGAGGGGCGGGGAGAGAGCGTGTGGCTGGCCTGGTTCCTCGCCGCCACCCTGCGCGCCTTCGCCCTCCACGCCGCCGGCCGGGGAGACCGGGCCGCGGCGGCGGAGCTGCGCGCGCACGCCGACGGGTACGTCCAGGCGGCCGAGGCGCACGGGTGGGACGGGGACTGGTACCGCCGCGCCTTCTTCGACGACGGCACGCCCCTGGGCTCGCGCGAAAGCGATGAGTGCCGCATCGACTCCATCGCGCAGAGCTGGAGCGTCATCTCCGGCGCCGGCGCGCCCGGGCGGCAGGCGCGGGCGATGGCGTCGATGGAGGAGCACCTGGTCCGCGAGGACGAGCGGATGCTGGTGCTGCTGACGCCGCCGTTCGACCGGACACCGCACGATCCCGGCTACATCAAGGGCTACCTTCCCGGCGTGCGGGAAAACGGCGCGCAGTACACGCACGCCGCGCTCTGGGCCGTGCTGGCCACCGCGCTGCGCGGCCAGGGCGACCGCGCCTTCGAGCTCTACCAGATGCTGAACCCCCTCACCCACGCGCGCACGCCGGAAGCGGTGGAGCGCTACCGGGTGGAGCCGTACGTGGTGGCGGCGGACGTCTACACGGCCGCGGGGCAGGTGGGGCGAGGCGGATGGACCTGGTACACGGGCTCGGCCAGCTGGATGTACCGCGTGGGGCTGGAGAGCATCCTGGGCTTCACCCGGCGCGGCGACACGCTCCGCATGGACCCCTGCGTTCCGGAGTCGTGGCCGGAAATCGGGATCGAGTACCGCTTCGGCACCGCGACGTACGCCATCACCGTCCTGCGCCCGGCGGACGTGCGCCGCGCGGGGGCGGAGGTGCGGATGGACGGGCGGCTGCTGGACGACGGGTCCATCCCCCTGCGCGACGACGGCGCGCGCCACGAGGTGGTCGTCCGGCCGCGCGGGGAGCCGCACCCTGCCGAATCTCGCCCCTGATGGTGCGTTCGTTACTGGGCTGTGCCCCGTCGCTCGCACGGTTGAGAACGCGCTCGTCCGACTCGTAGTGCCGTGGCCTTGCGGCGGATGCCGTACCAGCCCCGCGCCGCGGCGGGGCGACTCATCGTTCGGC
Source organism: Longimicrobium sp. (assembly GCF_036388275.1). Taxonomy (NCBI): domain Bacteria; kingdom Pseudomonadati; phylum Gemmatimonadota; class Longimicrobiia; order Longimicrobiales; family Longimicrobiaceae; genus Longimicrobium; species Longimicrobium sp. The sequence continues at coordinate 481 of NZ_DASVSF010000060.1, read as the reverse complement.
GGCCGGCGGAGGATGGGCCGGCCTACGGCGCGGTGTACGTGGAGCCCGGCCCGCTCCCCAGCGCGGCCGCCGTCGGCTCCGGCCCGGGAAGCGGCGTCGAATCGCGGGTTCCGGACGAGAAGAGCTCCGCCACGGGCCGGTCCGGATCGGCCACGGCGCCCTCGAGCAGGGCCAGGTAGTCGCCGATCATCCGCTCGATCGTGGCGGAATCGAACAGCTCCGTCCGGTACACGAGGGAGCCGCCGACGTTCGTGCCGTCGTCGCTCATGGTCAGGCGCAGCTCGCTGCGGAGCGTCTGGCGGTCCTTCGGCGAGCGCCCGAGCGGGCTCGGCGCCACGGCCGGCAGCCGCAGCGTCTCCTGCCTGGCGCGGGCGTGCTCCAGCTCGAACACCACCTGGAAGAGCGGCATCTCTCCCGGGCCGCAGTCCGGCCGCAGCGCGCTCACCAGCCGGGCGAAGGGGAGGTCCTGGTGCGCGTACGC